>JAITPZ010000276.1 GCA_031289165.1 Synergistaceae bacterium | reverse complement strand
CTCGTGCTTTCTCTAATTCCCGTGATATCATGTCACAATGAATTGAATCGAAACGTGAGAGGGGCGAGAGAGGGCGAGAGAGAAAAGCAATCGTACAGAGAGCTGATGGCGATATCACGGGCACTGGGAGTTTGGCGCGAAGTTTGGAACTCAATTTTGTTTTTATCATCGTTCGACGATATATGGGGAGGTTACAAAATATGAAACGGCAGAAATTTTTCGTATCGGCTTTGGCGTGTTTCGTCCTGTGCGTGGCGGCGCTGCCGGCGTTCGCCGCGGCGGAGTTCACGATCAAGGTGGGGTCCATCGTCTCGGAGACCCATCCGGACATGGTGGTCATGAAGAGCACCTTCGTTCCCCTCGTCGAGGAAAAGTCCGGCGGAAGAATCAAAGTCGAGCTCTATCCGAACGGGCAGCTCGGCGGAGACCGCGAGCTTTCCGAGTCGGTGCAGATGGGAACGCTTCAGATCGCGCTTCCCGCGACGTCGGTTCTGGCCGGATTCGACAAGCGCTTCCAGGTTCTGGATCTCCCGTTTCTCTTCACGACCCGCGAGACCGCCTTCGAGGCGCTGGACGGAGCGCTGGGCGAGAAGCTGAACTCCCTGCTGCCGGCCCTGGGCTTTGGCTGTCTGGGGTACATCGAAAACGGATTTCGCCACATCACCAACAGCAGGCAGCCGATCACTCAACCAGGCGATCTGAAGGGCGTGAAGCTGCGCACGATGGAAAACGCCATGCACATCGCCTTTTTCAGACAACTGGGGGCCAATCCCACGCCGATGAGCTTCGGTGAGCTTTACACCGCCCTGCAGCAGGGCACGGTCGACGGACAGGAAAACCCCGCCACGCTGATCTACGAATCGAAGTTCTACGAGGTGCAGAAGTACCTGTCCACGACGGGACACGTATTCTCCGTCGTCATTCTGCTTTCCAGTCAGAGCTTCATGGACTCGCTGCCCGGGGATCTGCGACAGATCGTCGTCGACGCCGCAGCCGCGTTCGTGAAGGAACACCGCAGGCTCATGCCCGAGTCCGAGGTGGAAAACATGAAGGTTCTCAGGGAGATGGGCATGGCGATCAACGAACTGACGCCCGAGCAGAAGAAGCCCTTCCTGGAGGCCACCTCGCCGGTCTATGCGCAGTTCGAGGCGGACCTGACCAGCGAGATCATGGATCTGGCGCGTAAGGCACAGAAATAGGAAATCTGGCCCCTCCCCTTTTCCTTCAGGGAGGGGCCGGATTTTACTCCTCGAACATCCGGAGGATCCCGATATGACGCTCAATAAGTTTGACGAAGAAACGAAAGGATCGGACCAAAATTTCGAAAAGCCCGGTTTGGGCGGAGCCACGGGCATCTTTCGCCGGTCGGTCGCTCGTCTCGACAATTTCGAGGAGTATTTCGTGGTTTGGACGATGGCCCTCATGACCCTCCTCGTTTTCTGCCAGGTCGTCATGAGATACGTATTCAGAAATTCCCTCTCCTGGAGCGAGGAACTTGCGCGATTCATATTCATGTGGCTCTCGTGGATCGGCGCCAGCTACGCCGTTAAGGAACGCAGCCATTTTCGCGTGGAGATGTTCGCCAACCTGATGAAGGGCCGCCGCAGGATACGGTTCGAGCTGCTGATCCTCGTCATCTGGTTCGCCTTCGCCGCCATCATGACCTGGCTTGGAACGCGGCTCACGATCTTTCTCATGGAGAAGCGGCAGATCTCGCCCGCTATGGAGATTCCCATGTCGTGGGTTTACGCCTCGGTTCCGGCGGGATGCGGCCTGATGGCTGTTCGCCTGATCGTTGAGATTGTGAAAATACTGAAAGGCCCGTGGACTCCAAACGACGACGGCCTCGAAAGCGTCTCACCGGACGAAGGAGGCGCGTGATGGAGGCCCTCCTTCTCTTTTCGACGCTCATCTTCCTGATCGCCATCAGCGTACCCATCGGCATCACGCTGGGGCTCTCCACGCTGATCTGCATCGCGTTCACCTCGAACATTCCGCTGACGATTCTGGCCCAGAAATCCGTGACGGGGCTCGATTCCTTCCCGCTTCTGGCCATTCCCTTCTTCATTCTGGCGGGGGCGCTGATGTGCAACGGGGGCATATCGCGGCGTCTCGTCAACCTGGCGGAAAGCCTGGTGGGCTTCATCACCGGCGGGCTCGCCATGGTGACGGTGCTCGCCTGCATGTTCTTCGCCGCGATCTCCGGATCGGGCCCGGCGACCGTCTCGGCCATCGGGTCGTTCATGATTCCCTCGATGAAGGAGCGCGGCTACCACGGGGACTTCGCCGCCGCGATCACCGCCGCGTCGGGGACCATCGGCGTCATCATCCCTCCGAGCATCCCCTTCGTGATTTACTGCATCGTCGCGCAGACCTCGATCGGGGACCTGTTCATCGCGGGCGTCGTCCCCGGCGTCATCATCGGCCTCGCCCTGATGCTCGTCTGCTACCTGACGGCGCGGAAGCGGCACTACCTCAGCTCCACCGAACGCCCTTCCTTTAAGGCCGTTCGGAATGCTTTTCGGGAGGCCGTGTGGGCGCTCGTCGTCCCCGTCATCATTCTGGGCGGCATCTACGGCGGCATCTTTACGCCCACGGAGGCCGCGGTCGTCGCTGTGGTGTACTCGATCGTCATAGGAAAATTCGTCTACAGAGAGCTGGACTTCAAAACGCTGTACGAGTGCCTGCGCATGACGGGCCTCATCAACGGCGCAACGGAGTTCATGATCGGTTTTTCCATGGCCTTCGCCAGCTACCTGACACTGGCGCAGATTCCGGCCCACATCGGCGCCTGGCTCAGGGGGTATTCGAGCAGCCCCGCCGTGATCCTGATGTTCATCAACGTATTCCTTCTGATCCTCGGATGCTTCGTGGACAACATCGCGGCCGTCATCATCCTCACGCCCATCCTGCTTCCCGTGGTCAAAGCGATCGGCGTGGATCCCGTGCACTTCGGCCTCATCATCACCGTCAACCTGGCCTGCGGGTTCGTCTCGCCGCCCTACGGAATCAACCTTTTCGTGGCGTCGGCTATTTCGGGCGAGAGCATCGAGAATATCTCCGTGGCGATCATCCCCTCCTTCATCGCCATGGTAGCCTGCCTGCTGCTGTTCACCTGGTTCCCCTCCCTCAGTCTGGGACTGCTGCACCTGCTGCGATAAAAAACGGACGACACCGTTACAGCCATAAAAAATCAACCCGAAATAATTTCTTCAGGGGGCCGGAGCTCGTTCCGGCTCCCCTGACCCTTCGCTTCGGAGCTATTGTCCCGCCTATCGCAAATCATCAAATATTACGAGGCCTCCATGCGCGGATGCTGTAAACTTCAGTTGCGTCAAAACAGAAATGCCGTAAGGAGTGGTACGCGATGAGAAAAAAATTTTCAAAGCTTGGGAGTCCTGGTTTTATCGTTCTGCTTTTAACGCTGCTGGGGGTCGTGGCAGGCGCGTCCGGCGCGGAGACCGCGTCAGGGGACGAGGTCGTCACGGAGCTCGACGGCGTGACGTATGTCATGATGCGAACGCCATCCGCCTCCGGCGAAAAATATGAAGCGCCTGACGATCCGACGACTTTTTTCCGGAGCAGGGGCGCCGAAGCGACTCTCACGATTGCGGGACAGGAATATTCCCGGTACGCGCTGCTGAGGAAAACGCCCGACGACGAGCTGATTCTCACCGTCGACGGAAGAAACTACCGGTTGCGGAGCGCCGTGTCGGCGTCGGGGGCGAAATATGAGGCGGCCGATGATCCCGGGACCGTACTCTGGAACAAGGGAAATACGGACACGATTTATCTGGCCGGAAAAGAATACGCCGAGTACGACGAGGGGCTGCCGTTCGGAGAAATCCGGCTGATGGAGCGGAGTCTTCCGGTTGGAACGGAGTGGAAGGTAAAGACTGTCTCGGGGATCGACGTGGCGGCGGGTTCGACGATCACCCTCACGTTTCATCCGGATGGAAGGCTGAGCGGCCTGGCCTCGATCAACAACTACACGGCCTCGTGGCTCACCTCCGACGACAGAATCATCATCTCCCCGGGCGTCTCGACGAAAAAAGCGGGACCGGCGGCTCTCATGGAACAGGAAAGAGAATTTCTCGCCCTCCTGCCTGCGGCTACGCGCTTCCGCGTTCATGGAAACACGTTGACGCTCGTGACAGGGGATGAGAAGAGCATCGTCCTGAAAAGGTGACGGAATCGCGTTCGATTTCTTCCATTGTATATATTCGTCGGACGCCTCCCAAGATGGTGTAAAATTAAGGAAATACTGAACAACCAGGGGGACCGGCGAGCTCTGTCCCCGTGAGTTTCAGTTCAATCATTTCGCGCGACCGGAGGTTGTTCGATGAATCGGTTTTCTTCCATAACAATGGGGATGAAGGACGCCCTGCCCATCGTGCTGGGCATCGTGCCCATCGGGTTGGCGTACGGGCTGCTGGGTCAGCAGGCGGGGCTTTCCTTTTGGGTGGTTCTGGGGTTGTCCCTTTTCGTCTTTGCCGGGGCCTCGCAGTTCATCGCCATCTCGATGTTTCTCGGGGGTGCGGAACCGGTCCTCATCGTTGGAACGACCTTCATCGTGAACTTCCGGCACCTTTTGATGTCGGCGGCCATCGCGCCCCGCCTGAAGTCGTGGACGGTGCGGCAGCGGCTGATGATGGGAAGCATGCTGACGGATGAGTCCTTCGCCGTCCACTCCGCGCGCTTCGCCCGGAACGACGTGAACCCGGCGGCGGCCATCACTCTGAACATCATCATATACCTCGTATGGGCGGCGGCGGGCGTCGCGGGATTTCATCTGGGCCCCCTGATCGCGAGACCGGAGGCGTGGGGACTGGACTTCGCGCTGCCCGCGATGTTCATTGGCCTTCTGCTGCCGATCTGCACCAATCGTCCCGCCGCGATCGCGGCCGTCTGCGGCGGCGCGACGTCGGCGCTGTTCCACCTCCTGGGACTCGGAAGGTGGGGCGTCTTTATCGGCGCGCTGGTCGGAGCGACAGTCGGGGTCGCGATAAAACAAGAGACGAAAGACGAGGAGACGCACCTTGGATAAAACCTGGTGGTTCATCATCGGAGGCATGACCGTCGTGACCCTCCTTCCGCGCCTGACCCCCATTCTGCTGCTGTCGGACCGCAGGCTGCCGCCCGTCATTCAGCGCTGGCTCTCGCTCATCGCCCCGGCCATCCTGTCGGCGCTGCTGCTCCCCGAGCTGTTTTTCGTCCGGGATGCGACTCCGGTCGTGCCCCTTCTGGCGAGCGTTCCCACGTTCCTCGTCGCCTGGTGGACAAAGAGCCTTTTCAAAACGGTCGTCGTCGGAATCGCAGCCGTCGCGCTGCTGCGCCTGATCGGCGGGCTGTGAAACGCTGTATTGAAAAGAATTTAACCTGAAACGTATCCGCTGCCGAAAGCTACAATGGCCCGCCCGCGGGAAGAGCCGCCTGTACGGCTGAAATGGTCCGCCACGAAAAGCCCGGCGGGCAGATAGTTGAGCATCCCGCTGCCGCCCGACCTCCGCTGCAGCTTTGTCGACCACGAGGTACAATAGAGTCGGATCTTTCTGGCGGTTGTATCGCGATCCAGAATTTCGGGGGGATTGTCATGCCGATTGGGACGTTTATCCTGTTCGTGGTGGTGGGAACCTTCACGCCGGGACCCAACAACATTACGTCGATGAACACCGCGCGCAGAGTGGGGTTTTGGAGGGCTCGCCCCTTCATTTTTGGGGTCGGGACGGGATTTTTCGTGGTCGCGCTGTCCTGCGCCCTGTTCAACCTGGCGCTGAAGGAGATCATGCCTGGCGTTCAGCCGATCCTCGGGGGACTCGGGGCGCTTTACATGCTCTGGCTGGCGTTCAAACCCTTTTTCCATTCGAAGAAAAAAACGGCCGCGGCTCCGGGTGATGAGCGCCTTTACGTGACGGCTTTTCTCCTGCAGTTTCTGAACCCCAAGGTGATCCTGTACAGCCTCGCGACGATGTCGGGATTCGTCCTGCCCTACGTCAGCGACCTCCTTCCACTCTCGCTGATATCTCTGCTCCTGGCGCTTCTGGCCATGGCCTCGGTCACGAGCTGGGCCCTGTTCGGGGTGGTCTTTCAGAGATATTTTTCGAAGTACGAGTCCGCCGTCAACGTCGTCATGGCGGCCCTGCTGGTGTACTGCGCGATCACCATCTCGGGGCTGGACGTGAAGGGCCTGCTTCAAAAATTCCAGGGATAAAGACCCCAGACTCCACAGGGGGGCGTGCCCCCCTGACCCATCCTTGAAAAACTGGCTGGTTTTACAATTTCGTGACAAATTATTGACGGCGTCTTGACACTTTTCTTCTTCGTGTTCCGTATCATGGCGTTTGGAGGTGGTTGGATCATGAAGATGACAATGTGGCGTAAGGCGGGGCTTTTTTTGCTGGCGGCGTGTATTCCCTGGGCGGGCGTATCGGAGGCGACCGGCGTGGTTTTCGAGGTGGAGACGGACACTCCCGTCGTCCAGGCTCAGAAGCGGCAGCGGGTGATCGTCAGGGCGCTCGTCCGTCCCGATGACGACGCGAACGTGAAAAGGCGGCGCGTTCCTTTGGCGGCGGCGGTGGTGCTCGACAGGTCGGGGTCGATGTCCTCCGACGGCAAGATGGAAAACGCGAAGGCGGGGGCTCTGGAGGCGCTCGGGATGCTGGACGGGCGCGACGTGGCCTCTGTGGTCGTTTACGATTCCGAGGCGTCGGTGGCGGTTTTGGCGAGGCCGGTGTCCGATATGAAGGTCTTTTCCCGCGCGATTTCCCGCATTCGCCCCGAGGGCTCGACCGCGCTCTATGACGGGGTGCGGCTCGGCGCGGAGCAGCTTCGGTCGTTCGTGAAAGAGGGGTACGTCCCGCGCATTATCCTGCTTTCCGACGGGATCGCCAACGTGGGGCCCGCCTCGACCCGTGAGCTGGCGACCCTCGGACGGGCCCTCGCGGAGCGCGGGATGACCATCACCACCATCGGCCTGGGGCTGGACTACAACGAGGACCTCATGACCGCGCTGGCCTCGGAGAGCGGCGGCAACGCCTATTTCGCCCGGCACGCGGACAGTCTGACCGACATATTCGCCCGGGACATGGAGGACGCCCTCGCCCTCACGGCGAGAGAGGTTCGCATAAGCCTGACCTGCGGCGACGGGGTGAGGCCGATCGGGACCATCGGGCGCCCGGCGGCGCCGCGAAAAGGCGAAAGAGCCGATTCTGCCCGTTCCATCGAGGTCTCCATCGACAACCTTTACGGCGCGGAAAAGTACGCTCTCTTCGAGATAGAGATCCCGGAGTCTCCCGATTCGGAAAAATCGCTGGAGGCGGCGACGCTGAGGCTGGAGTACCTGGATCCGGAGACGGGCCGGCTCGTCGCCGGAGAGGCCCCGTTGCGCCTCGTCCTCACGGAGGATGGCGGGGAGGTGGAGAAAAACCGCCGCGTCGAGATTGTCTCGCAGACGGAGATCGCCCGCAACGCGGAAATCAGGGAGGAGGTCGTGCGTCTGGCGGACGAGGGCCGCGCCGACGAGGCATCGACGATTCTCAGGGAGCGGGGCGAGAGCCTGAGACAGTTCGCCCCCGCCGCGGGTGCTGCCGCGCCGACCATGAATCGCGAGGCGAAGGAATTCGAATCCCTGGCGGAAGATCTGCGCAACCGCGGCAGAATGGACTCTTCACAGCGAAAAGAAAGTTTAAACAAAGCCTATATTCAAAAAAACCAGCAGTCCGAAAATAAATAAATTTTTTAACTATCGGGGTCCAGGGGTCCATGACCCCTGGCGGAGTTTGGGGCATAAGCAGGGAGCCGAGCGAGTCGCTTAGTTTCTTTACCGGAGCCCCAGGGTTTTTTAAGTCTTTCAGTTTAAGGATGCCAATGAAAAAAGTGCGTCGTGTCCCGGTCCTGTTATTTTCGATCTTTGTTCTGGCGGTGCTTGTCCCGAGCATCGCCCTTGGTTTTCTGGCCCTCCGCGCCGCTGAGAGGGAGTCGCTGTACGTGGAGCGCCATCTGGAGGAGACGCTGCTGACGGAGGCCGATCTCGCGGTCCGCGGTGTGGAGGAACTCATGAACGACATCGCCGCCAGGCTGGAGCGGGACGCGAACTCCGGCGTTCTGTCATCGAACCCTCTGGCGGACGTGTCCTTCGCGCTTCGGGACGGGCGGCTCGTTTTGTCGGGGAGGGCGCAGGAGAATTTCACGGCGTCCTTCGGGGCTTTCCTGCGGGGCGGGGCGCGCCTGCCGGTGTACGACAGCGTCGCGCGGGTCTACAGAAAGGAAATGCAGGAACCGCAATTAGAAAAGACCTTTGAAAAATCCCGCGCTCCCTCCGCGACGGTCGGTATCGGTGAAAATTTCCGCGCCGCTGAAGCGCCTCCCGCGTCCCCGATGCCCATGCCGGATATGCCGGAGACGGAATCGGTCGAATCGGAAAATTACGAGGGAGCGAACGAAAATGCGGTCAGGAAGGCCGCAGCCGCGAAAAACTCGATGCCCCGCGTCCCGTCGAGGGGGAAGGGGCTTCCCGACGGGACTGGCCGGCAACTGGCGGAAAACCGAATCGCCGTGGATTCGGCGGCCCGCGAGGAGGCTTTTTTGCAGGCCTCGCAGGAGGGGTTCGAAATTTCTCAGCGCAACGTCGTCTCCCAGGCCCGGCAGTCCCCTGCGGGGGCGCGGGACGAGCGGTCGAGAACCGTCTCCAGGAGCCGCGACTTCGCCGAGTTATCGAGCGGGTCGAGCGGGGGCCTTCTGCCCCGCCTCTCCGACGAGGGCCTGGAGGTGCTGTTCTGGACGAAGCGTTCGTCAGGCGTCATGGACGCGAGCGTCGCGGGTTTGGAAATCGTCGGCTGCACGCTTCGCATGGACGCCCTTCGGGAGCGGATCGTGGACGTTCTTCCCGCCGTGCTCTCCGAGGTCCGTGTTCTCGCCGCGCTGGACGACCGGGGAACCCCCCTCGTCACGCCGGAGTTTCCCGCGGCCCCGGACTGGCGCCGCCCCTTCGTGGCGAGGGAGATCTCCCCTCTCCTGCCGCGCTGGGAAGTGGGGATATGGCTTGTCAACCCCGCCGATCTGACGTCGCGGGCCCGTTTCGCGGCCCTCGTCGTGTGGGTTCTGGTGGCCTCGCTCTTTCTGCTGATCGGACTGGGGAGCCTGGCCGTTCTGTGGATGCTCTCGTCGGAAATGCGCGTCGCCGCACAGAAAACGACGTTCGTGACCAACGTCTCCCACGAACTGAAGACGCCCCTGACCTCCATCCGGCTTTTCGCGGAGCTGCTGCTCTCCGGCAGGCAGGGGGACGAGAGGAAGCGGCGGGAATACCTGCGCACGATGATGTCGGAGGTCGACCGCCTCACGCGGCTGATCGACAACGTACTCGCCCTCTCGAAGCGCGGGAAGGCGAACTATTCTCATTCCATGCAGGCCCTTTCCCTGACGGAGCTGGCGAGGGAGACGGCCGCGCAGCTCGAACCGCATCTGATGAAAAACGGCTTCGCGATCGCCGTGGAGGACGACGGGCCGCTGCCGGTCCTGGGGAACAGGGAGGCGCTGCGGCAGGTCGTCATGAACCTCCTGTCGAACGCGGAAAAGTACTCCGGCGACGTTCGGGAGATACGGGTGCGCTGCGAGACGGAAACAAACGTGAATGGGAGCGGAGGGGAGATGGCCGTTCTGGAGGTCGCCGACCGGGGAATCGGGGTCGAGCCCCGATTCGCGGACAGGATATTCCGCGAGTTTTTCCGGGTCGACGACTCCCTTTCCACCTCGCGGAGCGGCGCGGGCCTGGGCCTTTCCATAGCCCGGGACATCGCGCGCCGGCACGGAGGTGACGTCCTGTACGCGCCGCGCCCGAACGGAGGCAGCCTCTTCACCCTGCGCCTGCCCATAAGGGAGGATAAAAAATGAACGAACGGATTCTCGTCGCGGAGGATGATCCCGCGATTCTGGCGGGGCTTGTGGATCTGCTGGGCCTCGAGGGGTACGTTGTCGATGAGGTTTCGGACGGCGCGGCGGCACTCGGGCGGTTTCAGAGCCTGTGCCCCGACCTCGTGCTGCTGGACGTCATGATGCCGAAGATGAACGGCTACGACGTCTGCCGCGCCATCCGCCGGGAGGACTCGACAACGCCGGTGCTGATGCTCACCGCGAAGGGGGAGGAGATCGACAGGGTGATCGGCCTGGAGCTGGGGGCGGACGACTACATCGTCAAGCCGTTCGGCATGGCGGAGCTGCTTGCGCGCGTCCGCTCGGCCCTGCGCAGGGGGGCTCTGTCCAAAGGGGCCGGATCCGCGGAGCCCCGCGTTCTTTCCCGGCTTCGCCTCGGCGACGCGGTTGTCGATTTCGGGAGCATGACCGGGCGCAGAGGGGACGTCTCCTTTACGCTGACGCCGAAGGAGTCGGCCCTTCTGCTCTGCCTCGCCGCGAACGAGGGCAGAGTCGTCTCCCGCGAGGCCCTGCTGGAGACCGTGTGGGGCATCGACTGCGAGATCACGACCCGGTCGATCGACCAGCACGTGGCGCGCCTTCGCCAGAAGCTGGAGGACGACCCCTCCGCCCCCCGCTTCCTCTGCACCGTCCACGGAGTCGGGTACCGGCTCGAAAGCGGGGATCGGGGCGGAACCGTTCAGGAATAAATTTTCCCTGTCCGGGCCTTGTGCTTTTTGCTCAAAAAGTCACTCTCATCCTTTTTTTCTTCTCGTAATACCAACCGCATATGCTAAGATAAAAGTGCAATAAAAAACATGTCGAGCGATTCGGAGAGGGACGCAGCGATGAGTATATGGGTTCTTTTGGGAATCTTCTTCGCGCGGATTGTCGATGTGAGCTGCAATACTGTACGCCTTCTGTTTCTTGTCAAAGGACAGCGCCTCATTGCGGCCTGCATCGGATTCTTCGAGGTCATGGTCTACATGGTGGTTCTGGGCTCCATTCTGGGCGGAGGGAGAACGCTGTCCATGGTGGATCTCGTGTTTTACTGCGGGGGGTTCGCGACGGGGAACCTCGTGGGATCCTGGCTGGAGGAACGGTTGCTCAACACCTTCATTCTTGTGGAGGTCGTTCTGGACGATGACGAGAACGCGGCTCTGTCCATCGAGGCCGTGCGGTGTATGGGTTTGGGCGCTACGGTCATCAACGCGCTGGGGCGCAGTGGCCCGAAGCTGCTGGTCAAAATCTTCTGCCACCGGCACGACGTCCGGACGGTTCAGGAACTCTTCACCGACCAGGGTTTCGTGACGATATCCGACGTCAAGCGATGTACCGGCGGGTGGTTTCCAAAAAGGCTGTAACGTAATTTGGCAGTGTATTTTTTTGCATACGATGCCGCAAAGTCCGGGCATTGGTGGAGGGATGGATGGCTATGCCTGCGCGGGAGCTGCCTTCGGATGAGGATTTTGTCGATTCCGAACAGGAAAGGAATATGCTTCTCACGCGTATCGTCGCGCTCGAGCGGGAAGTGATGAAGGCGCGGCGTACCGAGAAAGTGCTGTACGAGATGGAACAGCGTTACCTGAACCTGATGGACAGCGCCGTTTTTCTGTACATGATCCTTTCCCCTTCCGGGATACTGCGCATGATAAATCGTCGCGCGGAGGAGTTTTTTGGCTTCCAGCTCCGGGGCGGCACGGAGATGACGTTGCAGTCGCTTTCCGGCCCCGGTTACACCAGCGAGGCGGAGTTCGTCCTGAAAGAGGCCGCGCAAAAGGCCACGCGCGTCACCCTGCCCGTCGTGCGCGCCGATGGAACATTGGGGTGGTTGAATATGGAGCTCTCGTCCTCCAGGTGGCAGGGAACGCCGGTCATCCAGAGCGTCGCGTCCGACGTGACGGAGCTGATTCGGGAAAAGACGGAACCCCCGGTTCCCAGCGACTACGGCCCCGCCTACGCGATTCAGATGCTCGCCAGCTGTCCCGGACTTTTGTGTTTCGCCGTCGACCGGGAGGGCGTTCTGCTCTACGCCACCCGCGGCTATCGGGAGATCGCCCGACGTTTTCTCGGGCACGAATGCGCGGGAGGCCTCGCCTATCCCGCCGGGCTTGAGACGGCCTTCGATATGGAGCTGCACGAACTGATACGGGAGGCTTACAACGGAAGCACGGGCGTGACCGCGCTCACCGAAAACGGCGCCAGCAGAGGCAGCCGATGGAATGTAACCGTGGCCCCGCTGTTCTCCCCGCAGGGCGGCATCGTGGGGGCCGTGGCGAACCTTACTTCCCTTTTGAGTGAAAAAAGCGATTCGGAGGAAAAGAGCGCGAACGGGACCACTTTCGTTGGAGCAAAAAACGAAATAAGAAACGCGGAGACCCCAAACAGTGACTCAAAAAATGGGGAACCGGCCGGCGACCCCGAAAGAGGCGGGGGGGCCAGACTCGACTCTCAGCTCGAGTTGCTGAACGCCCTCTCGAAAATGTGCGTCATCCTTGATGAAAATGGGTGCTGCCTCGAGGCCAACGCGTATTTTCTTCGAACCCTCAGGCTGAGGCGGGAGGACGTCGTCGGAAGTCAGTTTTCAGACTTCGCTATGGAGGGCGACTCCCTCAACGAGGGGCTGGACGCCAAAATTCGCCAGATGACCGGCGGGGATTTCTCCACCGGAGTGGAGTGCCGGGTCTGCACCCGGAATGGAGAGGTTCTCTGTCTCGAGCTGAAGGGAACTTCCGTCACGTGGGGCGACCAGGATGCGACGCTCGTGAGCTGCACGGACAATACGCGACTGCGTCGCACCGAAGAGCAGTTGAAGCGCATGTCCACGACGGACAGCTCCACGGGAACCCTGAACCGGCAGGGCATGGAACGGGTTCTCGAGACGGAGGTCGAACGCGCCCTTCGTTATCGCGGGTCTCTGTCGATTGTCATGTTCGATATCGATCGTTTCAGAAACATGAACGAGCGGATCGGCTATGCCGCCAGCGATCGTATTCTCAGGGAGCTGGCGACGATTTTTCGCAGCCGCATTCGCTCAACCGACTTTCTGGGAAGGTGGGGCGGCGATGAGTTCATGATTCTGACGCCCTGCCCGATAAACGCCGCCATTCAGCTGGCGGAGCAGCTCCGCGACATGACGGAGCACCAGATTTTCAGTGAAAATACACACCTGACGCTCAGCGGCGGGATTGCGGAACTGCGAAAGGACATGGACGTTTCCGCCTTCGTCGCCTGCGCCTACGACGCGATGACGGAGGCGAAGCGAGGCGGCGGGAACCGCTCCGCATCCGCGCGCGAACTGCTTCCTGCCGAGTCTCTGACCTCGGACGAATGACCGCTTAATCCCGGGGGCATTAGTTCACGAAAGGAATGCGAATCACATGGGACAGATTCAGATCATCGTCGAGGGAATGACCGCCAGCGGGAAGTCCACGATCGTAAACCTGCTGTCGAAGCGGCTGGGATTCGACGTCATGCCGGAGGAATTTCGCGATCAGAACGACCTGCTGGGTCGTTTTCATCGCGATCGGCGCTGGGCGTTTCCGATGCAGCTCAATTTTCTGGTCACGCGGTTCGCGCAGTACCTCTGCGCGTCCGAGGAGGACCGGTACATCATGGACCGCAGCATCTTCGGGGACAAGGTGTACGCCACGCTATACTACAAACAGGGTTATTTCCGCGACAGTCAGTTCGGCTGCTACCTCACCCTGTACGACTCCCTGCTCAGATACACGAAGCCCCCGCGCCTTCTGATCCTCGTTCACTGCCCGTTCGAGGAGATCATGAGACGCATTCATGTGCGCGGCAGGGAGGACGAGATCGTCGCGGGCGAGGAATACTGGCGGGCGCTGTACGGCGCGTACGCCCCCTTCATCGATTTCGTGAAATCGGAGGTGGACATCCCGAACTTCCTGGTGCTCGACCTTTCCGACCCCAACTTCATCCATACGCCCGACCGGGTGGAACATTTTCTGCGCGAGGTCGCGGCCTTTTTTCCTGAGAGGTTCCCGAAGGGACAGGAGGGGGACATGGCGTAGCATCCCGGGCGAAGGCCGGGAGACGAAAAAGGTTTGGAAAATCGGGGGAAGGTTTGAATGGAAAAAGCGAAAAGGAATTTCGCCCCTGATGCGGGCGCTGATTTCAACCCCCGGGACGCGTCGGGCAATACTGTTCTGTCCTGTATTCGGCCCACGGAGGGATGGCGGCATCCCCTGCGACGCGCTCAGGTGTTCCGTTTTTTCAGAGACGAGGAATTCCGCCGGGTGCTTTCGAGACGGACATTTTTCGAATGACGTCTCACAAAGGATGATGTTCTGTGGAAAACGCCTGGGCCCTGTTGGGGATACACGCCTCCACCGATATCGAGGAGATAGAGAAGGCCTATCGAGCTAAAAAACGACTTTACGATCCGGCCCGCTTCGCGGAGGGTTCGCCGGAGCGGGAGTTTGCGCGTATCCGGAGCGACGCTCTCGACAGGGCGCTGGAGTACGCCTCGGTCGCCGCGCTTTCTTCCCGTCACAGCGCCGCAAAGCGGTACAGAAAACATGAAGAAATGCGGGAACGGCTCGACGAGGCATCCGCGCGAGAGCTTGCGGGATCGCTGTTGCTGTGTCCGATCGCGGTCGTATTCATTCAGTGGCTGATTCCCTCCGTGCTTTCCGACACGGCGCCGGCGGGCCTGCGGGGAAGCGTCCGCTTTGCGGGGCTGATCACCGCCGTCCTGAGTTGCGTCTTTCCCCTCCTGGTGCGCTTCGTGTTTTTCAGACGTCCCCTGAGAAATCGGGTGACGATTCTGTCCTGTTTTCCTCTGAGCCTCATGGTCGCCGACCTGCTGACGTCGACAATTCTGGCCTTTTCCTTCACCCTGCCCGGCCGGACGTTTCGCTACGTTCCGGCTCTGTACCTCTGGGGCTGGGGACCGCTTCTCGTCGTCCTCTCCACCCACTGCGCGGTGCTCACGCTGCCTCGCGCGCTTCGCGCTCCCCTTTTCGGACGCCTCACGTCCTGCACGTTCGCCCTGTTTTTCTCCGTCGCCCTCAGCATGGCCGTCTGCGCCGCCTTCAATCGGGAGACGGCCCCGGTCATCGCGGACAATCCCGCGGCTCCGCCCGCCTTCGAGAGCGCTGCCGGGGAAAAATGGCAGAGCATTGAGCTTTTCGACGCGGGAACCATGGAAATTCCCGCCTCCTGGCATGTGGACGACAACGTCGAAGCGAATCACAAATTCGAACAGGGGCAGACCGTTCAATACGCGCGCAATGCCCTGACGGCACGCCCCTATGGACTGCGGGAGCAGGGCCCGGACTTCATGTTCGAGCTTCTCGTCTATCGATGGACGCGCCGCGACGGTCGCGCGATGCCCCCTCCCGCCGAGGCCCGGAGCAGAATGCAGGAACAACAGTACGAGGAATTCGCCCGGCTGTTTCCCGACGTCGCCTCGAGCGACCGGGCCCGGGGAGAGAGGGGCGGACGCCTCGCGGACGTTCTGACGGCGGAAACCCGCTCTGTCCCGGGGTACGTCGTGCGCCTCAGGAACCTGATTTTCGAGGAGGATAATCAGCTGTTCTCCTTAACGATGAGCTATCCCGTGGATGAGGAATCCGAATGGGAGATCACGCTGGATCGTGTTCTCCAACGCTGGCGCATCGGCCGGGGACGCTGAAGCGGCCTCAAATCCCGACATGACGAGTCACTAATCCTGAAGGGGGAGATCGGAGTGAGGAAGAATTTTGTCCGGAAAAATTTCATTCGAAAGGGCGCCGTCCTGTCGTGTTCCGTTCTGGTCGTTTTTTTCCTGGCCTGCTCCGCCCTGTCCTCCGAGAAAATGGGCGCCCTCGACTTTTTCGAGCTCTGCACCGACGGGACGCCCACGGAGGTCGAGGAGGCCCTCGCGGGGTGGGCGGACGTCAACGCCTCCGACGAACACGGCCTTACGCCCCTGATGCTGGCCGTCAGTCTGAACAGGCCCGAGATCGTCGAAGTTCTGCTTCGGTCGGGCGCCGACGTCGACGCGACGGACGAGGACGGCTGGACGGCGCTTTTATGGTCGACGACAAAATCGGACGTGAAGGTCGCGGAGATGC
>JAITPZ010000250.1 GCA_031289165.1 Synergistaceae bacterium | reverse complement strand
CGTTTGCCCACGTATTTGCCTCCACGCCGGTCGATATAAATCGCCGATGGTGTCACATCGTTTTGTTCAGGACTTTTCCAGATGCGAGTTTGCTCCCCGTCGTAGGAAGAAATCGCGCTGTTGGTCGTTCCCAAATCAATGCCTATGAAATATTTCATGCTTCCACCTTCCGCAAAGTGACGGTCCCCATCTTGACCAGACCTTCTTCACTCATTATAACCGGTTCAAGCATCTGTTCCACAACTAAAGCGTCGCCTTCCGCGAATTCCGCGATGTTCAAAGGCGTCGCGGCCATACCAGGCTCGAAAGGCTGACCTTCAATATTCACGATTTTCAAATTGACGCCGTTCAAAACATCTTCCGTTTTTTTCTTGAACCATCGGAATTGGCTTTCGCAGCGCCCTCGCTCCCCTGCGTCGAGTTTCGTCACAAGTCGCTGAAATATTTTCCCAAAACGCCAAAATTCAACGGCTAAAGCGACAAGCGCATCTCTTTCCGCAGTTACGTTTTGTGCAAATTCCATAGTCATCGCTCCTTGAAGCAATTATCTTGGCTTTTTGAAAAGATACTCAAAATGTTTTTCCCAGAGCAAGTCAAACAATTTGGGGTCAATTTTCCCATTTTGTATTACTCCAGCATCTTTTTGAAACGCTTTAACCGCAGATATAGTCAAAGTTCCGGCCTTACCATCTATGGATCCAGGAGCATAGCCAAGATCGCTCAAAATTTGCTGCACTTCCATGATTTCCGCTTTAGCCAATTTTCGATTGGCGCTTTTTACGTCTTTCGGCTCACGCTCAGGCGTTTCACGCGAAACGTTAGTGTCATTTTGACTTGCTGGGGGAGTCGGCACACTAATGTTCTTTCCGAAATTGTTCCATTCCAAGGCTTCTTTCTTTGCCTCCGCAACAATCTTGCTTCGCGCTGCTTCCACATCGCTCTTGGCGCGTTGCATGTCCCGCTCGTAATATCGAAATTGTGCGGCGCGGCTGTTATAATCATTAACAATTTTGTTGAATTTCTCTACTGCATCATTAGTGTCTATAAAGTCTTGCATAGCTTCAATACGAATCCCCTCTCGAAGAGCCCATCGTATTTGCGAGACGCTCAGCGCATGATCTGTACCGACTGGAGGCCGCTCGTATAACGGCGCGGAGCTTGTGTTCGTATTGGAAGATGGCGAATTCGTCGAGGTAGTTCGAGGCGGCTGAGTTTGACGAGGTGGCGAATTTTGGGAGGCGGCACGAGGCGTCAATGTTTGGCGTGGTGGCTTTGATTCAGTATTCATCAACCATACTATAAAAATAACTGCGACAACACCCCATCCCCATGTGTTTGGGGAAGACAAAAATGCAAACGGCGAAGGCGTTGGATTCACCGCCGAGCTGACAGCGGCACCCAAAGTTGACGACGAAATATTAGCGGTCGTATTGGCGTTAGCCTCATAAGCCAGTTTGACCTCCGAGGCTAAATCAGAAAGTCCGGGAAAACCTCTCCTTTTAGTTTGAGATCGTTCTGCCATCGGCACTCAAATCACCTCCAAATAGCCTATCAGACCGTTTATCTGTAAAAATCTACAATGCTAGTGCATGTCATGCGCATATTTTCTTTTCTTTCTTCTTCAGCTCAAGAGTTCAAAGTTTTCGACTTGAAAATTCTAACAATAGCGTCCTTCAGATTAATTTGTATAATCCTTTGGTAGATTAATACAAAAGAAGGTCGCCATCGACAGAAAGACGGTAATTATCATATAACATTTCTAGGCTGGCGGCAATGTAACCAAATCAATGTCCACAACTTAAGTAATGAACGCGACCAATCTTTGGGGCTCCGCCCCAAACCTCGCGAGGGGTCGCGGACCCCTCGACTCCTTATATAAAAAATACAAACACGACCCCTCGCACCGCCGTTTTCACAGTCGGGACGAAGGGTCGCGGAGATATTGCGCAAACAAAAAACGGAAGACGCGTCCTCCGTCGGTTGCGGGGCGTTAAAATTCGCGGCGTTCTTTGATGCGCGCGGCCTTTCCGCTGAGTTTGCGGAGGTAGTAGAGTTTTGCGCGGCGCACCTTTCCCTGACGCTTCACCTCGATTTTGTCGATCGAGGGGCAGTGCAGCGGGAAGATGCGTTCCACCCCTACGCCACTCGAAATCTTGCGGACGGTGAACGTCTCGTTCAGGCCGCCGTGCTGACGTCCGATGACTATGCCCTCGAAAACCTGAATGCGCTCCCTCACGCCTTCCTTAACTTTCACATGCACCCGAAGCGTGTCTCCCGGGCGAAAATCGGGAAGGTCGCTTCGCGTATATCTTTTTTCCACGAGATCTACAATATTCACTTCTGATGTTCCTCCTTCGCTGCGTTAAACAGGAATCAATTTTTTATTTCGAGCATTACCAAACTACCGGGAACCGAGAAAACGATCGCACAGCACGGCAACCTTCCCACCGATGGGAAGCCCCTCCTGAAGAGGAAGCATAAAAAAACCGCACTGATCGATATTCCTTTCGATATTAAGCACTCTCGTTTTGCTTTTTTCATCGTCCCCTCCGGAAAGAGGGAACGGAAGATACAACAAAACGGGTTCTCCCTTTTCCAGAAACAGGCGCTTCAGCTCAAGCCAGTGCCGCGCGCCGCTTCGGACGGTATCCCCCGCGCCTACCACGAGAGGCGATCCTTCCCTCTCCGTCACGCGGTTGATCGCGTGCGCCAGAGAGGGCATCAGGCGAATCCGCCCGCCCGCCATCCCCGGCAGCCGTCTGAAGGACTCCCGATCCCGAGGGTCGGGCACGATCAGAAACACCCGCGCCACACCGTAACTTTCGGCCAGCATCGCCACCTCCCGCAGGAACGTGACGTCGCACTCCGCGGGGCTCTCAGGCTCGAGAGACAGATACAGCCCTTTTCGCATATAGCCGCGCAGACCAGCCCGCAGCAGAAGGTCCGGACGCCGGGAAAGCGTGCGTGTCACCGCCTGAGCGCGCCGCCATTCGTCGATCGCGGCCGCGTTGCCGGAAAGCAGCGCCTCCGGAACCTCGCGTCCGTCCCACGAAGCGGGCCGCGTATAATGAGGGTGATCGAGCATTCCGCGATAAAAGGAATCGTCCTCTACCGCCTCGCTCCTCCCCACGACGCCGGAAACCAGGCGGGATACCGCGTCGATGATCGTCATCGCGGGAATCTCCCCGCCGGTCAGCACGCAGTCCCCCACCGTAACCTCGAGGTCGACCGCGCGCTCGACAAAACGCTCGTCCGGCCCCTCGTAGTGCCCGCAGACGATCACCACATGTTCCTGAGCCGCCAGGGTCTCCACAATCTCCTGCGTCAGGAGAACCCCCTGCGGCGTCGGACAAACGACAAAGGACGCTGACTGCGTCGCGCGGGCCGCCTCCAACGCCTCGAAGAGCGGCTCCGCCATCAGGACCATCCCGCCCGCGCCAAAGGCATAATCGTCGATCTGACGATACCCGCCTCTGCCGAAGGAGCGCAGATCCACGAGATCCACCCGAATCAGGCCCGTTTTGACGGCTCGACCGATGATGCTGGTCGACAGAAAATCACCGAAGAACTCGGGAAACGCGGTGACGATCGTAAAGCGCATCAGCTCGCCACTGAAACTTTCGTCACCAGAGTCCCTCGATCAGCTCCACGGTGATTGTGCCCGAGGAAAGGTCGATGTCCTTCACAAACTCCGCCACCGCCGGAATGTAATGCAGAGCGCCATCTTCATCCCTGACCTCGTAAAGCTCGCTGCCGCCCGTGGCGAAAAAGTCCGAGACTCGCCCCAGAGCGTGGCCCTCTCCATCCCGCACCTGCAGCCCGATGAGGTCGTCCACCCAAAACTCGCCCTTCGTCAGAGGCGCCCGCTCCTCCGGATCGATCATGATCGAAAGCCCCACGAGCGCCTTCGCCTCGTCCCGGTCCGTCGGGTCTCCCTCGACGATCAGCTCGCCTCTGCCCGCATCTCCCCGTATGTTCCTTATCCGAAGCGCACGCACAAACGCGCCCTCCGGAGAATAGAGTTTGAGGGAATCCATATGAGAAAAGCGCTCCGGATAATCCGTCAGCGGAACGATCCGAATCTCTCCCCTCACCCCGTGGGCGGCGGAAATATATCCGATGGAAATCTTTCGAGTCAAAAGTTCCCGATCGGTTCCGTCATTCTTCGACGATGTCGACATCCACCCTCTCTCCCGCCTTGACGGCGGCAGCTTTGGCCAGGAGACGAATCGCATTGATCGTGGCTCCCCGCTTTCCGATAATGCGCCCCACATCCTCGTGGGCTACACGGATCATGATTTTGGTCCCGTTTTCGCCCTCGCTGCTCTCTACGCTGACGACGTCAGGCTGCGTGACAAGGTGTTTCGCGACAAACTCGACAAGCTCCTTATAATTGGCCATTGTGGCACCTCCCGGTTTTTTGGTTACGTTGCTCCGTACTCAACTGCCCCACTCCTATCGAAGAAACCGTAAAAACACTAATGATTTTTTGTTCCCTCGAACTTCTCCCATATTCCCTGTTTCTTCAAAAGCCCTCTTGCCGTATCCGAGGGCTGTGCCCCCTCGCTCAACCAGTAAAGGGCACGCTCCTCATTGATCGTCACCGCTGCGGGATCGGTCATCGGATTATAGGTTCCGATCAACTCGATAAAACGCCCGTCCCTGGGCGACCTGGAATCGGCCACCACAAGCCTGTAAACCGGAGCCTTCTTTCTCCCGAAACGGGATAAACGAATACGTACTGCCATACAAAAAACACCTCCCGAATATTTTACTGCAATTTTTAGAACAGAGCAAAATCTCGCTTCGATAATGCACCCGAAAATCTCATCACCGGACGAAAACACCGTTCACCGCCCGACCTCGACTTCACGAAATTCGCGCTATTTGAACCTGAATCGCCCCGCGCCGCCAAACATGGACTTGAGGTTGAGGCCCTTTCCCGAGCCCGCCGATGAAAAAGTTTTGTAAAGTTTTTTCATCTGTTCATACTGCGCCAGCAACTGGTTAACCATCTGCACTGACGTTCCCGAACCAAGGGCGATGCGTCGCCTCCTGGAGCCCTTGATGATCTTCGGATTGCGGCGCTCCGCCGGCGTCATCGACTGAATGATCGCCCTGTTTTTTCTGATGATCGAACCGTCGATATCCGCGTCGCCCACGCCTTTGATTCGACTGAATCCCGGGATCATCTCCATGACCTTCCCCAACGGACCCATTTTCTCTATCTGCTGAAACTGAAGCAGCAGGGTCTCCAGCGTGAATTCCCTGTTTTTCAAACTTTCCGCGAGTTTCTCGGTCTCCTCGCTCCCGGCGGCCTGAACCTTTTCGAGCAGGCCCTGCATGTCGCCCATGCCCATAATGCGTCCGGCCATGCGCCTGGCGTCGAACACCTCGAAGGCGTCCGTCCCCTCGCCCAGCCCCGCGAACTTCACGGGCACGCCCGTCGCGGCGCGTATCGCGAGCGCGCTTCCGCCGCGCGCGTCGCCGTCCAGCTTCGTCAGAACAAGACCCGTCAGAATCAGGAGCTCATGAAAGGATTTCGCTACATTCACGGCCTCCTGGCCGGTCATGGCGTCAACGACCAGAAGCGTCTCGTGCGGGACCAGCGTCCGCGCCACCGCGGAGAGTTCGTCCATCAGCTCCCGGTCGACGTGGAGGCGTCCGGCCGTATCCAGCAGGATGACGTCGTTCATATGAGAATCCGCCCAAGCGGAGGCGTCCCGAACGACCTTCAGCACGTCGGTTTCCCCCGCGTCCGGCCCGAAGAAGGCGACCTTCGACTCTGCGGCCAGAACGCGCAACTGTTCCACCGCGGCGGGGCGGCGAAGGTCACAGGCGACGACCAGCGGGTTGTGCCCATTTTTAAGGCGTCGCGCCAGCTTGACCGTCGTGGTCGTTTTGCCGCTTCCCTGGAGTCCGACCATCAGGACGACCGTGGGCGGTTTCGAGGCTATCGTCAGGGGCGACGCGTCCGTCCCCATCAGCGCGGTCAGCTCTTCGTAGACGACGGTGGACACGTGCTGCGCCGCCGTAATCGACTCCAGAACGTCGATCTGTACGGCGCGAACGCGTATTTTCTCGATCAGATCCCGGACAACGTGAAAATCGACGTCCGCCTCCAGAAGCGACCTGCGAATTTCGCGCAGCGCCAGATCGACGTCCGCCTCGGAAAGTTTTCCCCTGCTCCTCAGTTTTGAAAACGCCGATTCCAGTTTTTCCCTCAGAGCTTCAAACATACCCGCATCTCCCGCATTCTTCCCGACAAAACACGCAATTTAACGTGCTTCAAGTTCTTTTATCCTGCTTTCCAGATGTTCCAGCCGCCCGGCGAAGCCCAGGTCTCTTTCCAGCGCTTCCAGCCGCTCCACCGTTTTGCTCACCGCGATATGCACGGCCTGGCGCGTAACGCCCAGGGTCTCAGCGATTTCCGCAAGCGAGAGATCCGAAAAGCAGCGCATTTCATAGACGTTCCTCTGGCGTTCCGTCAGAAGAGGACCGTAAAGATCATAAAGAACGTTGGCACGCACACGCTGCTCAAGGCGAACTCCATCGTCGCGCACGCCGATTCCTCCCCCGTTCCCGATTATTCATTTCCAATTTCCATCGGGCCAGCGGGCCCCTTCTCCGACACAGGAAGCATTATAGTGCCTCATCTTTCAGGCTGTCAAGTTTTTTTATTTAACATGTATTTTTATTTGACTTTTGAAAGGCGCACCGGCTCCGTAAGACTCTTTTTTACCCCGCCCCCGGCGTCGAGAAGCGCGAGGGCGCAGGCGATCAGGAACCCACCATGACCGCGCCCGCCACCATGAAGAAAATACCGAGCCACTGGACGGGACGAAGTGATTCACCCATGAATATACATGCGCCCAAAGCCGTCAGCAGGGGGCTGACCGCTCCGATGGGGGTCGCCACGCTCATGGGGATCAGGGTGATGCTGACGGTGTAACACCACGTCCCGACCACGAGGGACATGAGTCCCGAGAGCGCGCCCGCAAGAGCGCCGATGGGGGGAATATCCCGCGGGCTGCGCGTCGTCGCGGGACGAAGCGCCCTGAAAATCCCCCAGTTCCCCAGCGCCATGAGGCTGAACCAGATTCCCCTCCAGTAGATGATGGCCGTCGGAGTCAGGCCGCGAAGGGTGAGGTATTTGTTCAGGCTCAGGCCGAACGCCCAGCACAGAGCCGCCGCCGTGGCCGCCGTCAGTCCGCGCAGGCAGGAGCGCGGAGCCGCGGTCGTCGCGCCCCGCAGGTTCAGAAGCACGAGGCCCGCCACGACAATCAGAGTGCCGGTCAGCACGCCGAAGGAGAGGGTTTCTCCAAACCAAAGCCACGATATCAGGGCGATGAGCAGGGGATAGGAGCTTGTGACGGGGACAGCCAGGCTGGCCCCGATGTGCCGGATCGCGATGAACGCAAAAATATCTCCGATCAGGTTGTTGATGAGGGCCACGATCATCAGGATCCCGTAAAATTCCGCCCGGGGCAGCAGGACGCTCGCCCTGAGAAAAAAATACGCGGGAATGAACGCCGCAAGGATCCCCAGACCGCGCAGAGCGTTCATCTCCAGAAGCCCCACGTCCCTTAACGCCCGTTTTTGCAGGATGGGCGCGACTCCCCATAAAAACGCGGCCAGACACGCGAACACCAGACCATATCCCAACAGGAACGCCTCCAGTACAGATGCGACAAAATAACGTCCGGTATACTATACCACCGGACGTTATCGCGCCAATATCGTTCCTCGGATGTCAGGCTCTGTGCGGCTTGCTTCGTCTGACCCCGCGGCGAGAGTCGTCGTGGAGTCGTTGTTGTTTCTGCAAATTTTCGTCGAGAAGGCCGCCGAAAAGACAATAAACGCCCAAAACGCCCTCCTCGATCCGCAGGCGCACGGGGTCTCCGATCGGCAGATTGCTGATGGCGAAGGGATGGGCCTGCCGAAGTTTCGCGTCGTGCAGTTCCCATTTGACGTTCTCGATGCTCACTCCCCCGCATCCGGCGGTCAGGGGCAGAAGGGAAAGCGCCCCGGCCGGGGAATGGAAGAACAGATCGAGCGCGGAGCCTCCCGGGGCGAGGACCATGATCTCCGATTCATCGGCGAAGGCGCGAACGCGGGCGCCCCGTTCGTCCCCCCAGAGGCTGGAAAAA
Source organism: Synergistaceae bacterium (assembly GCA_031289165.1). Classification (GTDB taxonomy): domain Bacteria; phylum Synergistota; class Synergistia; order Synergistales; family Aminobacteriaceae; genus JAISSA01. Next base: position 8,214 of record JAITPZ010000250.1, on the reverse strand, counting down.
ATGTTTCCGAACGCGTGATCGAACCGCTTTCCCCAGCAGCCCGTGACCAGAAGATCGCCATTCATACGGCTCAGGCAGAGCTGAAAATCGGTGTAGTCTTTATCCGTCGGGTACAGCAGAGGCTCGATGCCGAGATCCTCGAGCCACCTTCGTCCCCCCTCCCCGATGCTGTCGAAATCCCCCAGAACGTGATCGGGTCGGACATTCGCGGCTCTGCACGCCTCCACGCCGCTGTCGGCGGCCCAGACGATCCTGTCGGAAGCGGCCTTCCTCAGCCAGGAGACATCGGGCGCGCGTCCCCCCAGAACCAGAACCTGACGGACGTCGACATCGCGGTCGAAAACGACCTCCAGCTGCGGCAGGGCGAGGCGAGACATTGCGCCTCCGCTCATCTCTCGAAGGGATCGCCGTTTCGCGCCCGCTCGAGCAGCTCGTACGCGCCGCCCTCATCCATCAGAATTTCGCGCGGTTTGGAGGAATTCGTCGTCTGCGGCCCCACGATGCCCAGCTGTTCGAGCCCCGTGACCAGGCGCCCCGCGCGGGGATATCCGACGTTGAGATAGCGCTGCAGTCCGCTGGCCGAGGCGATGCCCGTGTCCATGACGATCTTGATGGCCTCCTCCAGCTTGGGGTCGTCGATGATGGAGGAACCGGAACGCCCCCCGTTTTCACCGCCGCCTCCGTTCCCATTATTGACGAAGTCGTCAAACTCGATATACTCCGGCTCCCCGAAGATATTTTTCATGTACTCCACGAACTCGAGCGTGCGTTCCTCCGTGATGAAGGCCGCCTGCAGGCGAAGCGGACGCGGATAACGCGTGCTGTAGAAGAGCATGTCCCCCTTGCCCAGAAGCTTCTCCGCGCCGCCCGTGTCGATGATCGTGCGGGAATCCGTCTGGGACGGGAGCGCAAAGGCGACGCGCGCCGGGACGTTCGCCTTGATCAGCCCCGTGACGACGTCGACGGAGGGCCGCTGCGTCGCGAGGATGAGGTGAATTCCCGCGGCGCGCGCCTTCTGAGCGAGACGCGCGATCAGTCCCTCCACCTCCTTACCCGCCGTGTACATCAGGTCGGCGAGCTCGTCCACCACCACCACGATGTGAGGGAAACGATTTTTCGGCAAAGCCTTTTCGTTGTACGACGCCAGGTTGCGCACTCTGGCCCGCGCGAAGCACTCCGAACGGGTTTCCATCTCCTGAACGGCCCAGGAAAGGGCGGCGATGGCCTTTTTGGGATCCGTGACGGGACGCGCCAGAAGATGCGGCAAGCCCTCGTACATCGCGAATTCCACGTACTTGGGATCGACCAGAATGAGCTTCAGTTCCTCCGGGCTGCGCTGAGAGCACATGCCGAGGATGCAGGTATTCGTGAAAACGCTCTTGCCCGACCCCGTCGTTCCCGCCACCAGCAGGTGGGGCATGTCCTCGAGGCCGCAGATCAGGTGCTTCGAATCGACCCTCACGCCCATGGGGAGGGTCAGCCAGGCCTCGCTCTCCCGAAATTCCTCCGAATCCATTATGGAACGCAGGGGAATTCCCCTGCGGCGCGGGTTGGGAATCTCCAGGCCGACGTAGCGCTGTCCCAGAATCGGGGCCTCCACGCGGACCGAGAGGACCGCGAGGGCCATCGTCAGGTCGTTGGCGAGCCCCGCCACCTTGCTGACCTTGATGCCCGGCGCCAGCTCCAGCTGAAACTGGATCACCGAGGGTCCGATGACGATATGCGCGACGCTGGCCTTTACCCCGAAGTTCTGAAGTGTGCTGACGATGACCTCCGCCTGCTCGTTGGCCAGGTCGTTGCTGTAGTTCTCCTCGCTGTCGTCGGCGGGTGGCCCGAAGATATCCGGGGGCGGAGGAAAAAGCCCGGCGACCACGCGCCCGGCGTCCTCCTCATCAGGCAGCTCCACGTCCGGGAACGCCTCCTGTACCGCGGACGCCGCCCCTCCGTCATCCAGAAGGATCCCCTCTCTCAGGATCCCTTTGTGTCCTTCTGATCCCCCGTCCTTTTCCCGTTCGTTTTCTCCGGCCGGAGAGGTCAAAAGCTCTCTCAACTCCTGAACGCGTTCCTCAGGAGCGGGTTTGGGCACGCTTTCCACCTCGATGATCTGCGCCGGGTCAAGCTCCGCCTTCGAAAGCAGGGGTTGCCTGTACCCCACCGGCTCGGGCGCGTCGGGCACGGGGTCCGGCCCCGTTTTTTCCTTTTTCGCCCAGAGGTCGTCCGCCTCGAGCGAAGCCAGAAGCCCCTCCAGTATTTCCGACGCCGTTTGCCGGGGCTCGGCTTCCGGTTCCGTTTTTACCTCCGATACGGGTTCAGGGTCCGCTTTGGGCTCGGGCGGCACGACGACGGGCTCCGGTTCGGGCGCGTCGAATTCGGTATCCGGAGTTTCGGGCGTCGAATCGACGGGAACGGGCTCCGGCTCGAATTCCGGTTCGAGTTCTGATTCAGGTTCGGGCTCGGGCTCGGATTTTTCGACGCCCGCCTCCAAAGCGGCCGTCGACGCCTCGGTGTCGGGCTCCGGCAGTCCCTTGGGATCCCAGATCGTCGGGTCGATCAGCTCCTCGCCGATGATGACCAGACCATCGACGGGCGTGGAGGCGAGCATGGAGTCGCGGTCCTCCGCGGAGAGGGGCGAGGAGAGATCATCGGGCGCGGCCCTGGGGAGAGTACGGACAAAGGCGGACTCCTCATTTTCATACTTCGAGGCCCGGGTCGTTTCCCGAAGCCTCCTTTCCCGAGGTTTTCCCTCCATAAAGTTCCTCGCGACGGCCCGAAACAGCCGAACGGGCAGCTGGAATCCGAAAAGGATCATGGACAGGGCCAGAGACGCGAAGGCGATGGCGACGGTGAACGGCACCCCGAGGTTTGGAACGAAAAATTGCACCAGCCCCTCGCCTACGGCCCCGGGAGCCAAAACCGCCAGCGAAAAGTCCCATCGGGCCTCCCTGAAGAGTCCCAGCACGAAGGCCGTCGAAATGTAAAACTGCAGCGTCCCCAAAATCTGGCCCAGCGGGCGGGGAATTCGGGTCTTTGCGAACCACGCGATGCAGAGATAGATCAGAAACAGCAGCGGAACGACGAGGGCTCCACCCCAGGTCGCGCGCAGATAATCGCCGAACATCCTCCCCTGCCTGCCCGTCCAGGTGCTGTCCATCAGGGTTCCGATCAGGAAAATCGATCCTGCCATGAGAAGAAAAACAACCAGTTCGAACCAACTTCCGCGCTCGGCGGGTCGGCGAACGGGTCTGCCCTTTGAGGAAGCGGATTTCGTTTTTCTGTTTCGAGACACTGCCATATCCGGTTTCAGCTCCTATTCCGCTCTTGCTTTCCTTATGTTTCGACGGTGTCCCTCGTAGGACGAGGCAAAGTAGTGATGGCCGTCCTTCCGCGCGACATAATAGTAATAGTCGTTTTCCTCGGGAGCCAGCGCCGCGGCCCAGGACTCCGCCGACGGAATACATATCGGCGACGGAGGCAACCCCGGCGCGATGTACGTATTATACGGTGAATCCAGCTCGAGATCACTGTACAGAACGCGCGTCAGGTTTTTCCCCCTGAGTCTCCACGCGTAAATCACGGTCGCGTCGATCTGCAGCAGCATATTCTTTTTAAGCCTGTTCGCGATCACCCCGGCGATCGCGGCTCGCTCGTCGTCCCAGAGCGCCTCCCTCTGGACCATGGAGGCGACGGTCGCCGCCGCCCGCAGGTCCTTCGAGGTCACGTCCGCGGGAAGCGAGGCTCCGTACCTGTCCCACCAGGCGTGGCTCGCCACCCGAACCAGCTCCTCGGGCGTTGCCTCGACGACAAAATACGTCTCCGGCAGCAGGAACGCGGCGCGGCCGGTCTCCATCGAGGGAATACGGTCCCGCATCGGCTCGGGATAGTTCCGGTCATTCAGGATGGACTGCCGGAGCAGATCGCCGCTTCCCGGCAGGGACGGATTCTGTCCACCCTCGAAAATTCCCCGCAGGGAAAAGACGTCCATTCCCGGGATGATGGTGACGCTCGACGTAATGGGCTGTATCGTCCGCAGCTGCCTCGCCAGGTTCCAGGCGTCCGCCCTGTTGACGCGATACTGTCCGGCGCGAATTTTTCGGTCTATGCCGAACCGCGTCATCCACCGCGCGAGGATGGAGGGAGAGTCCGTCAGCGCCCCCTGTTCCTGAAAGGCCTGCGCGCACTGGCGGGCGTTCAGGCCCGGCCTTATGACGACGACCCTCATCTCTCCGTGGGGAACAGGCAACACATGATCCCAGAACTCCAGGGGCATTTTCATGTAAAACGCGACGGCCCCCAAGCCAATACCCAACAAAAAAGGAATCAGAATCAGGAGCAACAGCCTTTTTTTCATCGAACAGCTCCGGTATTTTTTATTTTACTCGCACACCCGATTACTGAGATCAAAGCTAATATATAAACATCGCGTCTCCGAACGAAAAAAAACGGTACTCCTCCGCGATGGCGAGGGCATACGCCTCGTGCAGCGCCGCGAGCGCCGCCTCTTCCTCCTCCGATCCTCCGCGAAGGTGCGCGACGAAGGCGGCCGCCAGCATCAAAAGGGAACTTTTGGGCAGATGAAAATTCGTGAGCAGCGCGTCGACCACGCCGTATCGAAAGCCGGGCCGGATAAACAGCTCCGTGTGCTTCACGCCGCTCACGATCATACCGTCCCCCGAGGCCATCGACTCCAGAGTGCGAGCCACGGTGGTCCCCGCGGCGACGACGCGCCCTCCCCTGCTCCTGCAGGCCCTTACGGCGTCTTCCGTGGCCTTCGGCGCCTCGCAGTACTCGCTGTGGATGTGATGCCGCCGAATATCCCGTTCCTTGACCGGACGAAACGTTCCCAGTCCAACGTGCAGGGTGATCCACGCGATTTCCGTCCCCCGCTCCTCCACGCGCCTCAAAAGCTCCTTCGTGAAGTGAAGGCTCGCCGTGGGCGCGGCCACCGAACCGTCGCGGGCCGCGAAAACCGTCTGGTACGATTCGCGCGGGGTCTCCGAGTTTTTGATGTAGGGCGGCAGGGGCGTCTGTCCGTATCGATCGAGAAAGGACAGGACGTCCTCCCTGCTCGAACCGACCCGCACGACGCGGATGCCGTCGTCCGCAACTCGTTCGACCTTCAGGACGCGATCTCCGACGGAAACCTCCGCGCCCGGCGGCAGGCGGCGTCCCGGACGAACCAGCGCCTTCCATCGAGAGAAATCCGCCTCCGCCGGCTCGAGCAGAAAAATGTCCGCCCTTCCACCGCCGTGAACCCTGTTTCCCGTGAGTCGCGCAGGCAATACCCGCGTGTCGTTCAAAACCAGAAGATCCCCCGGCCTCAGACACTCCACGATATCCCTGAATACGCGATGTTCCATCCGGTTCTCCCGCACGTTCCAGACCAGAAGGCGGGAGCTGTCTCTCGGCACCGCCGGAGCCTGAGCTATCCGCGACTCCGGAAGCTCATAATCGTAGGCATCCAGGCTGTACAGGTCGATCATCGAAACTTCCTTACAACCGTCCCCGGATAATAGTATTCGAGAACGCGTTCGGCCGTCCAGCCCGCTCCGACGAGGGCCTGAGCTCCCCACTGAGACAGCCCCACTCCGTGTCCCCATCCTCTGCCCCGAAAGGTGAATCCGCCGTTTTCCTCCCTGATGACCTGTCCGGAGCGAAGGGCGGGCATGGAGGCGCCGGGCAGCGACCTCGGAAGCGGGACCTTCGCCGTCTCGGCCCTGGGAGCGTCCTTTCCGGCGCCGCTGCCCCGCTGTATCCCAAGGTAGAGGTACCCCTTCCGCTTTTCGGGATTCGCCAGCATATCCATCAGCTCCGCCGAAGAAAAAATCCCGTCGATCGTCATCCGCGTCAGTCGCGCCTCCTCCCCCCCCGTCAGGGGAATGCTCGACGTCGGCACCGGCGCTGCGGGCAGAGCGGCGTTTTTGTCGGACGACTCCGGCGATTCCCAAAGCTCGTCGAAGTCGTCCTCCCCGGCTGCGCCCTTCACCGCGGGAGCCTCGCCCGTCAGCATCGTGCTTTTCAGAACATTGGGGCCGACCGCCGTTCTGAATTGGCTCGCCTTTATCGAGGAGGAACCAGAGCTTCCAACGAACGTAAAATTCACGACGCGTCCTCCGGCGTCGACCTCCGCCACACGCACCTCCCTGAGCTTCCCCACGCTGACTCCCGCTTTGGTGAGCGCGGTCTGCATCTGCGAGGCCGGGATCTTCACGGTCCACTCGAAATTGGGCGACCGATACGTTACGGGTTCTTTGACGCCCGTCAGATAGGGAAGATTTTTTCCCCACACGTGCGCGTTGGCGGCGGTATGTCCGCCGCTGTCCGAGTGAAACGGCGTGAAGGCCAGCTCGTTTCCGTAGCTCACGACCTCTCCCTCGGTCTCCCGAATGGCCCGGTCCGTGGCGGCGGACTCGACGCCGGCCCCCCGATAGACCTGGTCGGACGTGGAATCGCCGACGTCGTAGCCGCGCGCCGAACGATTCAGGCTTTGCCGCACGCCGTAGGTTCGGGAGATGATCGCCTGGATTTTCAGGTACTCCGCCGGCCATTTGGAGCTGGCCTCCGCGGGCAATACCCCCCGCAGGTAGTCCTCCACGTCCAACACGTTGATCAGAACGAACTCCCGGGTGATCAGGAACGCGCCGCGGTATTTTCTGCCGTTGTAACCCAAAAGTCCGGAGGAGGAAATACGGATGGGAAGAGAAGCCTTCGTCTTATCGACGGTCGCGGAAGAGCCCGAGCGCGTCAGCACCGCCGACTTTCCGGGGCTGAGGGTTTTGCTCGCGGCGTCGGTGAGCTTCAGCGAACCGTCCGACGTCACCTTGATGCTCGAAACACCGTCCGCGAGACGCACGTAAATATCTCTCGCCTCCGCGGCGGGAAGAAGCGAAACGGAAAACGGAACAGAGAACAGGACAATCGACAGCAGCAGGAAACGGGCCCTGAATTTATTTCGCAACGTACCTACCCCCTGGATATGCAACGCCCCCAAAAAGGGACCGATACTTTTAGTATGTTCAAAATAATAGCATTTGCGTTGACAGACCGCAAATCAATGAATCCCGGAGGAAAAAACGGGAAAACGCGCGGCCGGCCGCAAAATTATTCCTGTTCTTCTCCCAGGGGCAGGGGCAACGTTTCACCCCTCGCGATCGGGAGTCGTTTTCCGAGGTACGCGTAGGCCCCGGCGGTCACGCGGCGTCCGCGCGGCGTCCGCTCCAGCAGCCCCTTCTGAATCAAATAGGGCTCGTAGATGTCCTCTATGGTCTGGGTGTCCTCGCTCAGGGCGGCCGCGATCGTGGAGAGCCCCACCGGCCCCCCCTCGAAGAGCTCGACGATCGTGCGCAGGATGCGGCGATCCCCCTCGTCCAGCCCCTCCGGGTCGATCTCCAGCATGTCCATCGCCTGGTCCGCGACCTCGGCCGTGATTACGCCCGTACCCCTGACGGCGGCGACGTCGCGCACCCGCCGCAGAAGGCGCAGAGCCACGCGGGGAGTTCCCCGGGCCCGCTTCGCGATTTCGTTTGCGGCCTCGTCCCTGATTTCCACCCCGAAAACGCGGCTTCCGCGATGAACGATCAGCGCCAGTTCCCGCTCCGTGTACAGGGAAAGCTGTTCCACGATACCGAAACGGGCGCGCAGCGGAGACGTCAGCAGCCCAAGGCGGGTGGTCGCGCCGCAAAGGGTGAAGCGGGGCAGGGAAAGGCATATCGTTTTGGCGAGGGGCCCCTTGCCTACCACGATATGAAGGGCGAAGTCCTCCATCGCCGGGTAGAGAATTTCCTCCACCTGCGCCGGAAGCCTGTGAATCTCGTCGATAAAGAGGACGTCGTTGCCTTCGATGTTGGAGACGATCGCCGCCAGGTCCCCCGCCCGCTCCAGGGCCGGTCCCGTGGTCGTGCGGAGCTGACCTCCCATCTCGTGAGCGATGATGCTCGCGAGGGTGGTCTTGCCGAGGCCCGGCGGTCCGTAAAAAAGGGCGTGGTCGAGGGGTTCTCCCCGTCCCTTCGCGGCCTGCATATAAATCTGAAGCTTTTCCCGAATCTTCTCCTGCCCGATAAAACCGTCCAGCGTCGCCGGCCGGACGGCCACGTCCTCCTGAGCGCGGGGGGGAGAGAAAAAGCGGGCTTCCTTGTCGTCCTGCATCAAATCTGTATCTCCATTCTCGAGAGTCCACGGCAAAATGCTCAACACCCTGGGGCGCCGCCCCAGACCCCG
>JAITPZ010000224.1 GCA_031289165.1 Synergistaceae bacterium | reverse complement strand
GCACGGTTTGATATCGAGTTCGCTAAAATGCCAGGCTCGAGTTTCGGCACCCCGTTCTTTCGCGCCTTCGAGTATTTTGTCTGTTATCCAGGCGGTATTGCCTGCTTTCCGCGGACTTGCGCTGAATCCGATGATTTTCATCTTTTCCCTCCCTGCACGCCTGATGACTGGAAAATATCACTATTCTATCACCCTCCCGGGGCAATATCTCTCGAAAAGACTGGTGAAAAAGAGTATTATGTCGTTGATTAATCCTGACCTTTAATCGCAAAATTTTTAAGGGGGGCGTGAAGTCCACCCCTGGGCTTCAATTCTTTTCTTCCTATCGCCAGAGCAGGAGGATCGACAGGTATTCGGTCGTTGGCGACAGGGCCTCGTCGCCCAGGGTGATGCGCTCGCCCGGCAGGCCGGCGCGGTCGACGCGCAGGACGCGGGACCAGGGGCCGGCCGAGTCCACAACCGAACGCAGGGCGTCCTTCAGGGCCGAGGGCTTGTAGAGGGCGGCGGAGTCGCAGAGGGAGAGCGTTCGGGCGACGAGGTCCCTCTCCGCCGTGCCGGGAACGATGGAGAGAACGGCGTCGCCCAGGGCCAGAAAGCGCCCGGCGCGCGAGGCGGCGATCGAGTGGGCCGAGACTCCGGGGACCAGCTCCAGCTCGAAGGCGGGGTCGAGGGTCCGCCAGACGTCGCAGAGGTACGCGGCCGTGGCGTAGAGCGCGGAATCTCCGATGACGGGCAGGACGACGCTCCGCGCGCGGGTCCACCGGGGACGAAGTGCCTCGAACTGCTCGCGCAGGCTCTCGTCGCGCGCGGTCTCGTCGCGCGTCATGGGGAAGACGACGGGGACGGTCTCGATGTCCCTCAGATGGGCTCGAACGACCGCTTCGGCGACGCTCGACCGCTCCCCGCCCGACACGGGCACGAGGACCAGGTCCGCGGCTTCCAGAACCTTCAGAGCCCTTATCGTGATCAGGTCGGGATCCCCGGGGCCGACCCCGACGGCGATGAATTTCATGAGATTTCCTCCGATACAGCGAATTTAAAACCTTGAGGCTCCGCCTCAAACTCCGCAGGGGGGCGTGCCCCCCTGACCCATTATTCTATTTGGAAGATTGATTGAAGATTTCGAGCAGCAGCGCTCCGCCTTTTTCCAATCCCAAAAGCGACGGGCGGCTGAGGAGGCTTTCCTGGACGGCGACGATTCTGACGCATTCCAAAGCCCCTCCCCAGGCGCGGGAGCGGACCTCCTCCGGCGTGGCGACGTTCATCGCCCCGCGCTGCACGATATAGACGTCGATATGGGAGGCCGCCGCCAGAACGCGCTCCACGCCCCACGCGGCGAGAGAGCTGCCCTCCCGAAGGGGCGTCGCGTCCTCCGCCGCGTTGACTCCGCCGGCCAGCTCGATCAGGTTCGCCGCCCAGGAGTCGGGCGCGCAGGTGTGGAGTTCCCTCGACGTGGCCTCCAGAAAGACGGTTGGGGCAGCGCCTCCCCTTCTCCCGGCGGCCTTTTTCGCGCTTTCCGCGACCAGTTCCCGCGAGGCGGCAAGCCTGCGGCGCGCCTCGTTCGGGTCCGTCCCCAGAATTTCGGCCAGCCGCGCCAGGTAGTCCCCAAACCCCTCCCACGACGGCGGGTCGATGACGTGAACGGCGACGCCCGCGCGCTCCAGAACCTCCGTCAGATGCGGGTTCATCCGCTCGACCAGAGAACGCAGAAACACCGCGTCGGGGCGGAGCGCCAGCACGGCCTCCGCGTCCACCTTCGGGGAAAGACGCGGCAGATCGGGAAGCAGAGGCTCGGCAGCGTCCTCCCGCGAGACGGCGACCAGCCGATCCCCGACGCCCAGCGCCACGATGTTGTCCGTGTGCCCGGGGTAGAGGGAGACGATGCGCGTCGGAACGGGGGCGCACGACGCCATGCCCGCGATAAAAAAAACGATCGCGGCTGTTAAAGCTCCGGTAACCGCGGTTCTTACGCGCGAACGTGCCATGTTCTGTCCCCCCGCTCCGAAAGATACGCCTCGAACGGCGCGTCGTAAAGTTCCCCCAGAACCTCCCCGTCCAGCTCCGATATCGGCGCGGCGAACGCGACGCGGCCGTCCTTCATCGCCAGAAAGGCGTCGGCGAAGGCGACGGCCAGGTTCACGTCGTGCAGCGCCGCGACTACTGTCCGCCCCTCGGCGGCCAGGTCCCTCAGCAGGGAAAGCACGCGCGCCGTCCGAAGGGGATCCTGCGCCGAAACGGGCTCGTCCAGAAGCATGACGGGCGGGTCCTGCGCCAGAACCGTCGCCAGCATGACGCGCTGCGTCTCCCCGCCGGACAGGCGCGTCACCGGGCGCAGCAGCAGATGTTCGACGTCCGAGCGCGCGACGGCGCGGAGAACCCGCTCCTCGTCCTCCTCCGAGCGGCGCGTCGTCAGCCCCTGATGCGGCAGACGCCCCAGGGCCACGGCCTCATGGACCGTAAACGGAGCGCCCATGCGCACCTGCTGGGGAACGACCCCCACGAGCCGCCCCATTTCCCGGCGCGAAACGCGGGAAAGGTCGCGCTCCCCGAGGCGCAGGGTTCCCCGAAAGGGCAGCAGGCCGGAAAGCGCCCTCAGAAAAGTGCTCTTGCCGCCGCCGTTCGGCCCGATCAGCGCGGTAAGGAGGCCGGGCCGGACGACGCCGGAGAGGTCGCGCAGAACGGGGGTTCCATTGTATCCGGCGGAAAGGCCGGAAAAGGTATAGGCAAGTCCGTTCATTCGGCCCCCCTGCGCAGCAGGAGCCAGCAGAAGAAAGGCCCGCCGATCATGGAGGTCAGGACGCCGACGGGCAGCTCCCCGATGCTCTGGGCCGCTCCGTCGGCGATCGCCGTCAGGCAGGCCCCGCCGAGAAAGGCGAAGAGCAGCAGGGGCCGGTGCGAGGGCCCGATGGCGAGCCGCAGAAGGTGCGGAACGACGAGCCCGACGAAGCCGATGATCCCGAACGATCCGACCGTCGCCGCCGTCCCCAGCGAGACGAGGCAGAGCAGGAGTCCGCGCAGCCGCCGCTCGTCCACGCCCAGCAGGGCTCCTCGCTCCTCGCCCAGCGAAACGGCATCGAGCCGGCGGCCCAAAAGCCAGGCGGGAACGACCGTGCAGACGGAGGTCGCCCAGACGGCCAGCGCCGCCCCGGGCGAGGCCCCCGCGAAGCTGCCCATCAGCCACAGGACGATCGCGCTCAGTCTCTCGCCTGCGATGGCCTTCAAAAAAGTCACTCCGGCGGACAGAAACGCGCTGACGATGATCCCCGCGAGGATCAGGCGCTCGCGTCCCCCGCCCGCCCGCCAGGCGACGGTCTGCACCGCGACGAGCGCGACGAGCGCCCCGATGAAGGCACAGGGCCCAACCAGCAGGGAACTCGCCATGAGCCCCAACGCCCCGCCGAAGGCCGCGCCCGCTGCGATGCCCAGCGTGTACGGCTCGGCCAGGGGGTTGACCAGAAGGCCCTGCAGGACGACGCCCGCGACGCAGAGAAGCCCTCCGGTCCCGAGAGCCGCCAGCAGGCGCGGCAGCCGCACCGACCGCACGACGATCGCCTCCGGGGTTCTTCTCTCCACTTCGTTCAGAAAGGGGGACAGCAGCTCGAAAACCCGGCCCGGGGCGATAGTCCAGTCGCCCCGGGTCAGGCGCAGAAAGACGACGAGGGCCAGAACGCAGAGCCCCGCCAGCGCGAGCCGCAGTGCGCGCCTGTGAATGAGGCGTTCGTGTTCCCGAATCGCCGCCGTCCCCTTCAATTCAGCGTACCTGTTTCAGCAGTTCGGCGACGTGGTTCACGAAGAGTTTCGCGATCTCCGGGTACTGACCGAGCCCGACGAGGTCGGTTTCGACCGTGTAGCCCTCTTTTTTGAACCGGGACAGCCAGGATTCCGGGTCGTCCGGGTCGGCCAGGTCGTTGTTTGCGTGGTCGCCGGCGACGATCATGAACGGGGCCAGGACCAGGCGTTTGCCGCGCGCCTTTTTGAGTGTGGCCAGCACGTCGTCGAACGAGGGGCCTGCCTCGACCGTCCCGAGGACAATTTTCCCCTCTCCCGCCGCGCGGGAGATCGCCAACTGCAGCTCGCTGTACATCGCGTTCGCCATGTGGGGCGTTCCGTGACCCATCAGAACGACGGTTTTGCCCGTCCTCCCCTCGAACCGGCGCTTCAAAATCCCCGCCATGACCGCGCAATCCTCCGCATTCGACAGGAACGGGCGCCCGATAAGCAGTCTTTGGAACCCGTACTTGCCCTGTATGGAGGCGAACGCGTCGACGACGCCTTTCACCTCGTCGTATTCCTCGCCGGGGATGATGTGCATCGGCTGGACGGCGACGTGGGTGAACCCCTCGTCGTTCAGGGCGGCCAGGGCCTCGGCGGGGGTGGGGATCGAGATGTTCTGTTCCCGCTTCAGTTTGCGGCGGATGATGTTGGAGGTATAGGCGATGCGCACCGGGACGTCGGGAAAGGCTTCTTCGGTCGCGCGGGTGAGGGCTTCGATCGCGCCCGTCGCTTCGGGCATGGAGGTCCCGAAGGAGACGAGAAGAATGCCCTTTTTGTCGGGCGTCTCCGCCGCAAAAGCGGAAGACGCAAAAAAGAGAGATATCAACACAAACAACATATTTTTATACACAACAATCCTCCTTATCAAAAAAAGCACGTAAACAACCGCCCCCAATAATGGGAGTCAAGGGGGTCCACGACCCCTTTGCGAGGTCCGGGGCAGCGCCCCGGGTTCTTCTCCGGCTTTCCGGCATAAAAAAAGGACGCCCCTTCGCGCCCTCCTCTCTTCCGCAATGTTGTAAAACCTACGGTCAGATATCGAGAAGTTCGCCCACGCAAACCACCTCCATTCCTCCCGGGCCGGTCTCCTGACTTCCGTTCCTCCTCGTTCGCGCCTTCCCGAACAGATTGTTCAGTGGCAACGTGCGAACTCGTCGCGGTTACAGTGGCGGGGCCGCACGGGATTTTAACCCGTTTCCCAACGCCTCGGGAGCTTTCTTATATTACGATTATACCGTTGATTCGATTTTTGAGGGAACGGAAATCGGAAGGGAAGCCATCGAATGGGACCCCATGGGACCCTATGATAAAATAAAAACTCAGAGGGAGGTGAA
>JAITPZ010000028.1 GCA_031289165.1 Synergistaceae bacterium | reverse complement strand
TAAGGCATGTCGATGCCGCCGCCGATGATCATGACGGGAATGTCGACGGGCGGCGCGATCATGCCGTAGATGGCCCCGAGCGCGATGGCCGATCCCGTCTGCGCCTTCGGCACGCCGAGCCTGAGAAGTATCGGCGCGACCAGAGCGCCGGTCGTCAGGCAGGCGGCGGTGGAGGACCCGGTCAGCATCCCGGGCAGCATGATCAGAAACATGACGCCGATGGAGAGCAGCAGGGGCCGGGCGCGGAACCTGCGGATGCCCCAGGAAGCGACGGCCTCCATCAGGCCGACGTCCTGCACCGTCTTCATGAAGATCATGGCGCAGGCGATGATGAGGACCGTGTCGATGTAGCCGAACATCCCCTCGACCAGATGCCGCACGGGAATCCCGAACCCCGCGAGCAGCGCCCCGATGACGGCGGACGCGGACATCGCGACGGCGATGGGGAGCTTCAGGGCGAAGGCCGAGAACGCAAAGCAGACGATCATGGCGAGGGCGTAAAATCCCTCCGGCCAGAACCACTCCCAGGTCATGGGCCGTATACGGGCGCGCCCTTAGAGGGCGAGGCCCCACTCCTTCAGGACGGTCTCGATGCTGCCGCCCACGGTCTGGATTCCGTCGGCCTCGAGGACCGTCGCGGAGGCGGGCTTCACCCGGTCGAAGAGCCCGTCGGCGTTGGCGCCCTTCACGACGATCAGCGCGTCCGCGAGGGGAAAGACGCCCTCGACGAACATGTCGGAGAGTTCGCCCCGCCGTCCCTCGCCGCCCACGTGCATGACGAGGGCCTTCAGCCCCTGCGACTTCGCGGCGTTCACGAGGGCGATCCCGCGCGCGAGCTCCTGATCCCTGTCGATTCCGGCGGCCCCGAGTCCCTTGGAGCTTCCCCCGACGACGGCGATCAGAATTTTATGCCCCGCGAGGTCCGCCTCCTTCATGGTGGCGTTGTAGTCCGCCGCGACCTTCATCCTTTTGAGGACGACGTTCACCATCACGGCGTCGGGACTCTGCCCTATCGAGGTCAGCGCGATCTCCGACGCTGCCGCGCTCCCCTCCCCCGCGACGCCCGACAGCAGAACGACCGAAACGAACAGCAGCGCGTAAACGATCTTTCGATACATGACACCCACTCCTTATTTAAACCTGACTTGATTTATAACAGTATATTTCAGGAAACGGAGGGAGTCCACTCTGCATTTCGCAGGGCGGCATCCACGGCGGAGATGACGGTGTTCTCGTCGACGGGCTTCAGGACGTAGTTCACGGCCCCGCTTCTCAGGGCCTCCAGTATGGAGGAGTTCTGCGCCAGCACCGTCACCACGACAACCCTGGCGTCCGGATTCGACCGAAGGATTTCCTTCAGGGCCTCGATGCCGCTCATTTCGGGCATGGTCAGGTCCATTGTGACCAGGTCCGGCTGGAGTTTCATGTATTTTTCGACCGCCTCCCTGCCGTCGGCCGCCTCCCCAACCACCTCGTACCCGGCGCGCATCAGCATATCCTTCAGAATCAGGCGCGACACCGCGGAATCGTCCGCCACGACGACCCTTCCCGACCGGGCGAACATCGCGGGCTCGGGGCGAAAATCCTCGATCTGCGGGTCCGTCGCGATCACGATGTCATATTCCCCGAAGGGCAGGGAAAAGGGAACCTGAAGCACGGAGGTTCCCTTCACCGTCACGTCCCGCCGGTACTCCGACGGGCGGGGTCGCATTTCCACGCCCCTTTCGGAGAGCTGGGACAGATAGAGCCCGTTCTGGAGGTTCAAAAACTCGCACACGGCGTCCCGGGCCAGCTCGTCCAACCCGAGGGAGCTGACCGACGTGAAGAGGCGGGCAAACTCCAGCAGGTCGGACGTGCTGCCCGCCACTCCGCAGATGACCTCTTTCTTACCGGCTCCGGCGCTGGCCGGCTCGAATTTCTGAAAGACGAGGTTCTGACACAGAAGGGCCTGCCTCGTCCTCATGCGGTCGAAGCGGACGTCCCGCGAGATGAAGCGGATGACGTTCTTCAGAAAAAGCTGGACGTACATGCGGTACATGTCCAGATCGTCGTCCGCGGTCCGGAAAAAGGATTCGAGCACGTCGTTGACGTTGTTGCGGTTCAGCGCCTCGATTTCGGAGGGAAGCAACCCCGAGTCCCGCGAGTACTCGCGAAAGAGCTTTTCGAGCTGTTCGTACGTCGCGAGCCCGTCGTCCACCATAAGCTGCCCCAGAGAAAGGCAACTCTCGTTCTGCTCTTTCAGAAGGTGATTCAGACGCGATTCTTCCAACAACCCCTCCTGAACGGCCAGCGTCCCGAAGGGCACATCGAGGTTTCGCTGCATTTTTACGATTCTCTCGACCTGTTCCCCGCTCATCAGCCCCGCGTGAATGGCGAGCACACCCACTCGAACCCGGACGCTTTTCAGCCGTTCCAGCATACTCCTGAGCTGCGGCAGGGTGACGTATTTTTTTTCCAGCAGGTACCTTCCAAAAAACAGATCGAACATGTCGTTTTTCCTCGCAGACTTCCACAGCTATCAGACGAAATATTTCATACTTTTCTCAATTAAATTATATAATAGCCTTTTCTCAATTATATAACAGCCTGTCAACAGCAAAGCAGCGGTAACGCAAAGGCGGCTCCTCCTGGAGCCGCCTTTTGTGCGGGGATGCTCGAAGGGTCGTAATTTTTTTTCATTTGTAGTACCATTTATCGGTGATATTTGCGGCAATCCTTCAGACAATTATGGAAGAATGTGTCGACTTATTCGATCCTCGGAGGTTTTGAGAACTGCCCATGAATGCTTTCAATGTATCCAATCCCCAGGTCAGGGATGCGCTCGCTCGTCTGTCCGTGGTGCTGAACGGCAAAGACGACGCTTTGGTCCGAGTTCTGGCGTGTATTTTTTCGAACGGGCACCTTCTGCTGGAGGACCTGCCCGGGCTGGGCAAGACCACGCTCGCCATCGCCGTGGCGCGTCTTTTGGGTTTGAAATTCGGACGCATCCAGTGCACGAACGACCTTCTGCCCACGGACGTGACGGGGCTCAACATTTTTAAAATGGACAGGGGCGCGTTCGAATTTCACGCAGGGCCGATCTTCAACAACCTCGTGCTGGTCGACGAGATCAACCGCGCGACGCCCAAAACTCAGAGCGCCCTGCTCGAGGCGATGGGGGAAGAACAGGCTACGATCGACGGCACGACGTACTCGCTGCCCCGGCCCTTTTTCGTCGTCGCCACGCAGAACCCCGTGGAGCACTCCGGGACCTTTCCCCTGCCGGAGTCCCAGATGGACCGCTTCATGATGAAGGTCTCCATCGGGTATCCCCCCCGGGACGCCGAGCGCGAAATTCTGCGCGTCGGAAGCCGGAAGGACGAGCTGGACGACCTTCCCGCCCTGTTCGACCCCGAGGAAATACGGGGAATTCAGCAGACGATAGAGAGGGAAATTCAGGTCTCCGAAAGGATACTGGACTACCTGCTGGAGGTGACCGAGAGGACGCGCAGCCATCCGAACATCGCCGCGGGCATTTCGACGCGCGGCGCGATGTCCCTGCTGGCGCTGGCGAAGACGACGGCGTGGATGCAGGGGCGCGGCTACGTGCTGCCGGAGGACGTCAGAGCCCTGGCCGGGGAGGTGCTGCTCCACCGCATACAGCTGCGGCAGGGGACGGAGGACGTCAAACGAGAGATCCTGCGCGCGATTTTTCAGGAGGTTCCGACGATCGTATGAAAATGTTTCGCAGGAACGCGCGCCCCGACGCCCCGAGGATCGATGAGCCGAAGGCCGCCCCGTCGAATGCCCGGTGGCGGGACGTCATACGGGTGCGCCGCTCGGGGACGGTCTATATCCTGATCTCGATCGTCCTCGGCGTGATCGCGGTGAACAGCACGAACAACCTCCTCTACCTCACCACGACCGTGCTGCTCGGCTACATGCTGGGCTCGGGCGTGGCGGGGCGGCGCAACATCCGAAGCGCCGAGGTGTCCTTCACCTTCCCCGACGAAATTTACGCTCACGTCCCCTGCCCCGTGTCCGTGCGGGTGCGCAACAGAAATCGTTTCGTCTCGCTTTTCCTGATCGACGTCTCCCTGGACGGGAAGAGCGTTTTTTTCGGGTCGGTCCCCCCGGGGCAAACCGAAAGCAAAACCCTCTTCGTCACCTTTCCCGCAAGAGGCTCCCGCAGGGTCGACGACGAAAACGTCAGGCTGTCGTCCATCTATCCATTCAACTTTTTCGTCCGCTGGTGGCCGACCGGTTGCAGGGAGGACGTGACGGTTTTCCCCTGCCCCCTGCGCTGCGGGGAGGAGTCCGCTTTCGTTCGGGAGGCGAACGGAGAGATCGACGCCGCCGCCCCCGTCGGGGACACGGACGTCGTTGGGGTGCGCCCCTACGCCGACGGCGACTCCATGAAGCGCATCCACTGGAAGTCCTCCGCGCGTACCGGAAAGCTGAAAACGCGCCTTTACGACGGATCGGCCGCGCAGAACGGCCGGGTCATCGACCTGGATCGCCTTCTGGCCGGAGAAACGGAGCGGGGGCTTTCAATGGCGGCCTGGATGGTCACGGAGTCGATGAAGTCGGGGCTCGCCATCGGGATGCGCTGCCGCGACCGCCTCATCCCCCCCGCGCCGGAGCGGTCCCACAAGCTGGGCCTTTTGAGGAGCCTGGCGCTTTACTCGGGACAGGACTTTCACGCGGAACGGGAAGCGTGCTGAGATGCTGATATCGACCGAAGCGAAATCCGGCCGGTTTCCCCTGAAAGCCCTTTTGAACCTCGCGGCGCTTCTCTGCGCGCTCCTGGCCTTCTTTATGGGGCAGGAGGTGATCGCCCGGGGTTATGTTCTCGCTTTTCTGGGGGTCGTGGCCGTCGCTGTGTTCATCGAGTGGAACGACCTGCCCCATCCGCCCCGGCTCCTCGTCGATCTGGCCGCGCTCGCCGCGTTTCTCGCCGTGTTTGCCC
>JAITPZ010000183.1 GCA_031289165.1 Synergistaceae bacterium | reverse complement strand
CGATCATTTCTCCGTATTGGGCCTCAATCCGTGGAGGTAGTGAAACTATGACGAATCCCGTTGCCGCTCAACACGCTCACAGCGTAACTCGTCTTGTGGACATCGACTCCTGCCCATATATCAACGCCCTTCTTTGATTCTTCGTAACCGTTCAAGGCAGGGCAAACGCATCAAGGCGTAAGGCATTGATATGACTAAATTTATCTTTTACGTAAAAATACCTAGGTAAAATACGCAAAATTAGTTTTTGCAAGATATTACTATTATGTTCATGCGTTTGCCCTGAACCATAACCTGTGCTCAACCCGTCGGGCCAAAACTCACGGAAGCAACTAAATAGTCATATAAAGGAAATGAAAAAAATTCCCAAAATGCTTTTGGGCCTTCTTCGAAAAAGAACACACAACCCTCCCGGATCAGATAACAGATTCCAAACAGAATCACAGACAAAACAAACCCGCAGAGGCCCGAATACGGGCCGCGTTGTCTACGTCAGCAGGCTGCCGACGTGGAAGATGAGGAAGGAGACGACCCAGGCGGTCGAGATCCAGAAGGCGATCGTAAACCAGGTCCAGCGAGCGCTCTTCATCTCTCCGCGCGCTGTGGCGACGGCCGCCATGCAGGGGACGGAGAGCAGGTTGAACGTCATGAACGACAGGGCGGCGACGGGGGAAAAGGTCGCGGCCAGCGTCGCCGCGAGCGCGGCGGAGAGGGCGCCGTCCGACACATCGGCGCCCGTGTAGAGCACGCCCAGCGTCGAGACGACCATCTCCTTCGCGATAAGGCCGGTCAGTATCGCCACGACCGCCTTCCAGCCGTCCGGACCCGAGGCGAAACCCAGGGGGACGAAGAGGGGCTGGAGGAAGGTTCCCAGAACGCCCAGGATGCTTTCGGCGCCGTGGGGTTCGACCATGGTCAGCGACGGATTGAAGTTCGACAGAAACCAGATGACGACGGTCGCCCCGGCGATGATCGTCGAGGCGCGAACGAGGAAACTTCTCAGCTTTTCCCAAAGCTCGCGCGCGACGTTTTTCGCGCGCGGCATGTGGTAAGCGGGAAGCTCCATGATAAAGGGGACGGAGTCCTTCCGGAACACCAGGGTTCTGAGCAGAATCCCCGCACCGATGGCCGTGAGAATGCCGACGAGGTAGACGCCGAAGATCATGACGTCCCCGTGCTGCGGGAAGAGGGCGGCGGCGAACATGGCCCATATCGGCGCCTTGGCCCCGCACGAGAAGCAGGGCATCAGCATGATGGTGATGCGGCGGTCCCGCTCGTCCTCCAGCGTGCGCGTCGCCATCATGGCCGGAACCGAGCAGCCGAACCCCATCAGCATGGGCAGGAAGGACTTGCCGGAGAGCCCGAAGCAGCGTAAAATGCGGTCCATCAGAAAAGCTGCGCGCGCCATGTAGCCCGAGTCCTCCAGAATCGACAGAAAGAGAAACAGCATCATGATCTGGGGCAGGAAGCTCAGGACGGCCCCCACGCCGGCGAAGATGCCGTCGACGACCATGCTCCGCGCCCAGTCCGAGGCCCTGAGGCCCGCGACGCCGGCGTCGACGAGGCCGATGACCTGGTCCATCAGCGTGCTCATCAGGTCCTGAAGCCACACGCCCGGGGAGGGAACGCCGCTTCCCAGGAGGTTGTCGCTGAATATCAGGTGAAAGACGCAGAACATGACGATCAGAAAGATCGGGATGCCCAGGTACCTGTTCGTCAGGACGCTGTCGATTTTATCCGAGAGGGTCCGTTCGCCAGCTCTGCGGGGACGCACCAGTGCCCTGCGGCAGCGATCCGTGATGTGGCGGTAGCGCAGGTCGGCGATGGCGGCTTCGAAGTCTCCCTCCATGTCATCGGAGAGGGCGATGTGTTCCTTCATCTCGTCGAAGCGCTCCACCAGGTCGGCGGCGTAACGGTCCCGAAACTCCTTTTTTTCCAGCGCGTCGCCCTCCAGAAGTTTGACGGCGTGAAAAACGGGGTGCGGGATCCGCCGCTCGTCGAGCATCTCCACCGCCCGGCGCAGCTGCGGGGCCATCGGAGAGGCGTCGAGCACCGAATGCCCCCGCCGGGGCCTGACGGCCGCCAGAGCCCGTTCCATCAGGTCTTTCAGGCCGCTGGCGTCCAATGCGCTGATCGGAACGACCGGAAGGCCCAGTTCCCTTTCCAGAATGTCCACGTCGATGACGAGCCCTTCCTTTCGGACGACGTCCATCATGTTGAGGGCGACGATGACGGGACAGTCGGTCTCCATCAGCTGGGTCGTCAGGTACAGGTTGCGTTCGAGGTTCGTAGCGTCGACGATGTTGATGATGAGGTCGGGGTTCTCCTCGACGATGTGGTCGCGGGAGACGATCTCCTCCGGGGAGTAGGGCGACAGTGAGTAGATGCCGGGCAGATCGACGATGACGATGGGGCCCGACGGGCTTCTGTACGTCCCCTCCTTCCGGTCCACCGTGACTCCGGGCCAGTTGCCCACGTGCGCGGAGCTTCCCGTGAGGTTGTTGAAAAGAGTCGTCTTCCCGGAGTTGGGGTTTCCCGCCAGAGCGAACTTCATGCTCGATCGCCCTCCCCGTCGGTCCCGGAGTCGGGCCGCATGGCGATCATCCCGGCCTCCGCCCCGCGGATCGAAAGCTGGTATCCCCTGATGGTGATTTCGATGGGATCCCCGAGCGGCGCCACTCTGCGCAAAACGATATCGGCCCCCGGAGTGATGCCCATGTCGAAGAGCCGTCTCCTCACGGGCCCCGTTGCGGAAATGGACACGACCTTCCCCGCCTCGCCCAGGGCAAACTCCCGCAGGGTCTTCGTCCCGTTCAGCATCTTTTCTCTGGTCTCTCCCGTCGGCATGATCCGCATTCCAACCTTCCTCAGATTTCCATTCCTTATGGCCGCTGAAACGACGACCGCAACTTTTCCACGTCGTTCGCGGGCTGTGCCCGGGCATCCCCCGGAGCGCTTCGGACGTATTCGTCATGCTGGCCGGAGAGAAGCTGATAGACGAGGATCTGGCCCGAAAGTTGGTCCGAATGATCGGTTTTCGAAATATCGCCCTGTACGATTACCAGCGAATACAGCTTCCGATAGTGAAGGCCATAATCAGAGATCATTTGAGCGACTTCACGGATTTTGCCTCGGCCATGCTGAAACTCTGAGACTAAATCGAAGGCTTAAAGTCCATTTATTTTAGAAGTGGTTGACGGCGGGCTTAAAATACGGGGCGAAGCCAGACGGTCGCGGTCTCGTCGCGCGGCATCGCGAAGGAGCGTCCGTCGAGCGAAACCGTCACGGAGTCCTCGACCGACGCGTCGAGGCACGTCACGCACACGCCCGTGGTGAAGCCCTGGTTTTGGAGTTTTTTGCGGAGTCCCTCGTCAGCGGAAAGGCGCACGACCGTCCCCTTCTCGCCGGTTTCCAGAACGGAAAGGGGGCTGGAGAGGTCCACGCGAGTCTCCATGGCGGCGAACATTTCATCCACCCAAGGCGCTCGCTCGGCGCGGGCGCGCCGGAAAAACTCGAGCATGGCGAAGAGACGGTCGTCCGTGACGGGGTCCATGTAGTGTTCCATGCTGCAGGCCATTTCGGACGAGCGGTCTCTGTCCACGCCCAGCAGTTCGTGAAAAAAGGCGCGCAACCCCTCGTGACGGCGATACACCATGAGCCCCTTGCGCCTTCCCTCCCTGGTGAGATGAAGGGCGCCGTAGCGCTCGTGCGTCAGCATCTCCGCGTCGACCAGCTTCTGCACGGTGGCCGTGACCGTGCCCTTGGTTATGCCCAGCCGCTCGGCGAGGTCGGTGACGGTGATTTCGTGCCCGGTACATTCCAGAAGGAAAATTTCTTCAAGATAGTCCTCAATGCGCGCTGTTATCATCAACAATTCTCCTGTCGGCCCATCCGGGCCAGCCCGCGTCCACCATGGCAGATTTTTTGAATCTTTATTTTCCAAACTGAAATTGCCGTTATAGTGAATTCAAGTAAAAAGCCTGAAGTCAGAATAGCTAAAAACGGCTCACTGTCAAGAAAAACTTTTAACCTCATATAGTAAACTTAAGTTAAACCGCCATAACATTCCGATATCGAATCCTGGACCTGTTCAAATCCTAATCTGCGGGACGCTGTCTGTCAAGAAAATTACAACGACATGATTTTTAACGGGACAGGATGGCGGGTGGGCGTTTTCATCACATATGAGATAATGCCTGTACCGTGCGCCGGTCGAAAACCGCTCGTCGGCCCGAATTCTGAAGGAGAGTATTTTCATATGCGCCTTAAAAATTACCTGTCGAAGCCCGGGAACCTCGGCGAGGGATCGGTCGGCCTGATCCTTTTGCAGATGTCGCTGCCCGCCATCGGCATGATGCTTCTGAACACGCTGTTTTTTATGGTGGATACGGTATTCATATCGTGGCTGGGGGAGCTCCCCACGGCCGCCGTTTCGCTGACCTTTCCGGTGAACATCACGCTGTTCGCCCTGATTGAGGGCGTCGCGGGGGGGGCCACCGCTCTGATCGGGCAGAATCTGGGGCGCGGCGACGCGGCGACGGCCCGCGGGGTGGCGCTTTCGAGCCTGCTGCTGGGCTATCTCCTTTCCCTCATGATGCTTCCCATGCTCTCTCCCTCCGTCTCGGCCGCCGTGTTCGACCGGCTGGGCGCGTCGGGGAACGCGGAAATTCTGAAAATGAGCTACGGCTACAACATGTGGCTGCCCCTGACGGCGCCGCTGATCGTCTACACCTACGTTGCGAACAGCATTTTCCGCTGTCAGGGCGATACGGTGACGCCCCTGATCTGCATGGGAATCGCCAACCTGGTGAACGGCGTCCTCGATCCGATCTTCATCTTCGTCTTCGGGTGGGGCGTGGGCGGGGCGGCCGCGGCGACCTTCGTCGGGCGCGTTTTCGCGGTGGTCTGGATCCATCGCAGGATGAAGTCCAACGCCGGCTTCTCCCTGCCCCTCCTGCCGTTTCCCCGTCCGGCCCTGTTCCGGCACTGGAGGCCGATAACCGTCATCGGTCTTCCCGTCACGCTCTCGGTCGGCAGCATCGCGCTCGGCTTCGGGGCCGTGAATCGTGTCCTCGCGTCTTTCGGGCACCACGCGGTCGCGGCTTGGATGCTGGCCATTCGCGTGGAGGATTTTTACTTCACCGTCTCGATGGGGGTGGGTTCGGCCCTGATGCCGTTTCTGGCGTTCAACTACGGGCGGCGTGACCTGGCGCGCATGATGGAGGGGATAAAGGCCGCCGCGTGGATTTCGGGCGTCATGATGACGGTCATCGGCTTTTTCATCTTCGTCTTTCCCCACGCGCCGCTGGGGCTTTTTCGACCTTCGGAGCGGGTGATGGACCTCGCGGTGCGGTCCATCCGCATCAGCATGATCGCCTACCCGATGGTGATCACGCAGGTCGTGCTGAGCTCGGCGTTCGTCGCGACGGGCCGCTCCGCTTTCGGGACGGCCGCGCAGCTCATGCGCTCGGTTCTGGGACGCATCCCGGCGGTGCATTTTTTCGCCTGGCGGCTGGGCGAACGGGGCATATGGTGGTTCCAGCCCGTCTCCTGGGCGCTCGGGGCCGGCGTCGCCTGGGTGTGCTTCGTATACATGATGAAAAAAATACAGAGGGAAATAAAAAAAGAGTGAACGGTTCCATCATCAATGCAGATGGCGTAAAGAATCCGGGTGTCCTGTGTGATTATGAAGCTGGAACAGTTAAAGTGGTTTAACTTAAGTTTACTGTAAGAGGCTAAGAGTTTTCCCTGACAGTGAGCCGTTTTTAGTTATTCTAAACTTTAGGCTTTTTACTCGAATTCCTATAAAAGCCGGTAGAAATCATGTACCTCGTCAGGCGGCGACGTCCAGGCGGTTCGTTTCGTCGTCGGCCGTCTCCGGCTCGAAGCCCCGTCCAAGCGCCCACATGCCGTGTTTCGATGCGGTGCGGGCGTAGGCGTCCCGGATTTCCTCCGGCTCGACCGGGTTCGTGTTCTCCGTGTCCGCCTCGTCGCCGGAGCGGATCCGCTCGAAGCGGATGTCTGCCTGTATGGAGGCGGCGCCTGTTTTCAGTGCGTCCTCAGAGCTCGCGTCCCTGCTGTCGGCGGCGTCCTGTCCGTTTTGCCGGGCGATCTGCTGACGCGCCTGTGCGGCCGCGGCAGCCGCCGACGCCGCAACGCTCAGATCCTGCCCGGATGGGCTGCCCGGCGCCAGAGCCGCCCGAACCACCTGCTCCATGTTGCGCAGCGTTTCCTCAGGATCGTCGCTCGCGGGAACATTGATCGGCACCTCGCCGCCCGTGATGTAGCTTCTGCCGTCGGGGCCCTGGGTGTACGTGTAACTTGCCGCGCCGGCGAAACGCCCGCCCGCGGCCTTGTGCGCCGCCTCGTGGGCGACGACCTCCCGCTCCGTCTGTTCCAGTTTATTGACGACCTGGCTGTTGGCGCTTTGAGCAGCCGCGATTTGAGCGTCAGCGGCCTCAGACTTTCCGGCGCCCACGCTTTGGGTGGTGCTTTCACCCCGTCCGGCGCCCTCCGAAACGGCCTTTACAACCGGCCTCAGCTCCTCGTGCTTCACGCCGCCGGAGATTCCGTCAATGATTCCCTCGTCGCCGGTGATCGTCACCTCCGCGCCCGTAATGTACCGTCGTCCGTCGGGACCGACCGTGTAGCGATAGGTGGTGGATACGCTCCCCCCGCCCGCCGCGAGCGCCCGCTCCTGCGCCAGAATCTGCTGCTCCTGCCGGGCCAGCGAAGAAGAGGGTTGCGCGTTCACGACTTCGGCGGGCTTCACAGGGGTCGCCGGTTGCAGATATCCACTGGACAGCATCGATGCGACGTTCATTTCGGGCACTCCCTTCGTACGTGCTGATCTTAAATCCAATTATCATAAATTTTACTACAAAATTGCCGTAAAAAGAAGAAGCCGGGGCCTCAAAATGCCACGTCCGCCGCGTGCGCGCCGTTTTTTTATTTTCGAGCCTCGATTCAGACGGCGTGAGCCGCTATAATGTTGCCGACGGGATGGGAACGGGGGTGTCGGGAATGTGCGCGGAAAATGACTTTCGATCGGACGGGGGACCGGTTCGTTCCTTCGTGGCCGTGGCGCCGCCGAACGACGTTCTGGACCGCATGGCCTCGTTCGTCGCGCGTCTGCGTTCTCTGGCGCCTTACAAATGGGTGGGACGCGCGCAGCTGCACCTGACCCTGCGCTTTCTGGGCGAGGCCCCGGCGTCGCGGGTCGAGCGCATCGCGGACGCCCTGGAGGGGAGCGGCGCGGGCGCGTTCGATATCCGGCTGAACCGGGCGGGGGGATTTCCGAACCTCACCCGTCCCCGTGTTTTGTGGCTTGGGGCGGACCTGGGGGCGAAGGAACTGGCGGCTCTCGCGGAGCGCGTGGAACATATCGCGGTCGAGACGGGCTTTCCCCCGGAGCCGAAGCGTTTCAGCCCTCACCTCACCCTGGCGCGCCTGCGGAACGCGGAGACCCCGGCGGGCGCGCTTTCGAGAGCTCTTGCGGACGCGCCGTCCTTTTCGTGGCGCTGTGAACGCCTTTTTCTGGTTCAAAGCCGGCTGACCTCGACGGGGCCGATCTACACGACGCTGAGGGAATACCCCATGCGCTGAAATGTAATATTATTGAAATCACAGAGCTTTCAGGGGGACCGGCGAGGCTCCGAAGGGCCAGATAAACTCTGCCCCCCTGAGCTTCATAATCGGGAGGAAAAAATGGATTACGCTCAGGAATCGCTCAAACTGCACTACCAGTGGAAGGGAAAGTTCGACATCGTTCCCAAAATGGCCGTCACGAACAGGGAAGAGCTGTCTCTGGCCTACACGCCGGGCGTCGCTCAGCCCTGCCTCGAAATACAGAAGGACGTCTCCAAAAGCTACGACCTGACGGGACGCTGGAACACGGTGGCCGTAGTGACGGACGGGACGGCCGTTCTGGGGTTGGGGGACATCGGCCCGGAGGCGGGTATGCCGGTCATGGAGGGCAAGTGCGTGCTTTTCAGGGCATTTGGGGGCGTCAATGCTGTGCCTCTCTGCATTCGTTCCAAAAACGCGGATGATATCGTCAACACGGTAGCCCTTCTTGCCGGCAGCTTCGGCGGCGTCAACCTCGAGGACATCGCCGCGCCCCGCTGCTTTGAGATCGAGCGCAGACTGAAGGAACGCTGCGACATCCCGATATTCCACGACGACCAGCACGGAACGGCGATCGTCGTTCTGGCGGCGCTGCTCAACGCTCTGAAGGTCGCCGGCCGGGACATCGACAAAGTCAGCGTCGTCACCAGCGGGGCCGGGGCCGCTGGCGTCGCTGTCATCAGGCTGCTCATGGCGATGGGGCTCAGGGACGTGGTGATGTGCGACCGCACGGGCGCGATATACGAGGGACGCGAGGGACTGAATGCGGAAAAGGCCGAGATGGCGGCCATATCGAACAGGTCGAAGAAAAAGGGAAGCCTTGCGGACGTGATCCGGGGCGCCGACGTATTCATCGGCGTCTCCGCGCCGGGTACCGTCACCTCCGAGATGGTGAGGAGCATGGCGAAGGACCCGATCCTCTTCCCCATGGCGAACCCGCTGCCCGAGATCATGCCGGACGAGGCGCATGCCGCGGGCGCCGCCGTCGTCGGCACGGGCCGCAGCGACTTCCCCAATCAGATCAACAATGTGCTGGCCTTCCCCGGCGTGTTCAGGGGGGCGTTCGACGTCCGCGCCAGCGACATCAACGACGAGATGAAAATTGCGGCCGCCCGCGCTCTGGCGAACCTGGTCTCCGCATCGGAACTCGGCAGAGACTGCATCATGCCGATGGCGTTCGACCCACGCGTCCGCGACGCGGTCTCCTCCGCCGTGGCCGACGCCGCCCGCCGCACCGGAGTGGCCCGAAAGTGAGAAAGGCCGGTTAAAGCTCAGAGGCGCGCCAGCCGCGCAGGACGGTCAAAAATCGGTCGCCGTACTTTTCCAGCTTGACCTGCCCCACGCCGGAGATGGCCAGCAGTTCTTCGGCGTCCGTCGGCATCGCCTCGCACATGGCGCGCAGAACGGTGTCCGCGAACACGACGTAGGGCGGCACCTTCTGCTCGTCGGCCAGTTCCCTCCGCAGGGCGCGCAGGCGTTCGAACAGATCCCCGTCGTTTGTCGCGCCGGCTTTTCCATAGATTTTAGTGAATACGTCCTCCTCGATTTTTCTGCCGATTTTCCTCGTTTCGTCGATTTTTTGCCGGCGTTGCGGCGCACGTTTGCGCATCAGGAGCTTTTCCTGCCCGCGCAGAAAGGGGCGGGTCCGGTCGGTGAACGAAAGCACGGAGTACTCCTCCGATGCCTTCAGGTAGCCCTCAGCCGTCAGGAAGTCGATGATATCTTTGACCTCTCTTCTGTGGCGGTCCTTCAGGAGGCCCCAGGTCGAAAGCGTCTCGAAGCCCAGGTCTGTGACCTTCAGCCTCAGCGAACCCGTCAGCACGTCGGCCAGCATCGTGCTTCCGAACAGCCGGCCCGAGCGTTCCTCCATGCGGTAGACGCAGGAAAGGATCATCTTCGCCTCCGTGGTGACGTCCACGCGCTCCGCCACGGAGACGCAGTTGCCGCAGGCGTCGCAGCCGTCTCTGACGTTCGCCTCGCCGAAGTAGCTCAGGATGTGGGCGCGCAGGCAGCGTTCCGTGTTGCAGTAGTCGATCATGGACTGGAGTTTCCGGTACGCGGTCTGTTTGCTTTCGGCGTTCTCGCTCTGGTCGATCAGAAAGCGCGCCGTCGTGATGTCCTTCTTGGCGAACAGCAGCACGCATTCGGAGGAGGCTCCGTCACGTCCGGCGCGGCCCGCCTCCTGATAGTAGCTGTCGACGCTGCCCGGCATGTTGTAGTGCACGACGTAACGCACGTTGGACTTGTCGATCCCCATGCCGAAGGCGTTGGTCGCGACCATGACCGGCCGGCGGTCGTAGATGAACGCCTCCTGGTTCTCGCGGCGCTCCTCCTCCGCCAGCCCCGCGTGGTAGCGAACGGCGGAGATGTCCTTTTTGTTCAGGGCCTCGCAGACCTCCTCGACCGCGCGTCGCGTCGAGCAGTAGACGATCCCCGGGGAGCCGGAGAACTTCCCGACGTAATCGAGAAGGAAGGCCGTCTTGTCGGCGGGGCGCTCGACCTGAAAAAACAGGTTTTCCCGGTCGAACCCGGTGGTCAGGACAAAGGGCTTTTTCAGCTCCAGCCTGGCGACGATGTCGAGGCGAACCTCGGGCGTCGCTGTGGCGGTGAAGGCCGCGACGGTCGGACGTTGGGGCAACAGGGCGACGGCCTCCGCGAGCTTCAGGTAGGAGGGGCGGAAGTCGTGCCCCCACTGGGAGACGCAGTGCGCCTCGTCGATGACGAAAAGCCGCAGGTCCAGCGTCGCGAAGAACTCCCGAAACGCGGCGTTTCCGAACCGCTCCGGCGCGACGTAAAGCAAAGTCGTGCGGCCACGGCGGACGGCGCTCAGGACGCTCCGCACATCTTCCCACTCCATCGCGCTGTGGAGCGCCGCCGCCTGAACCCCGTTCTGGAGCAGAGCGTCGACCTGATCCTTCATCAGGGAGATCAGCGGCGACACGACGACCGACACCCCGCCGAGCGAGAGCGCCGGAATTTGATAACAGAGCGATTTTCCCGCGCCCGTCGGCATGACGCCCAGCACATCCCGCCCCTCCAGAATCCGCCCTATAATGTCGTCCTGTCCCCTGCGAAAGGAATCGAAACCGAATACCTCTTTCAGAATATCGACCGGCCGTTTCAAAACTGCGGTAAACCTCCCCTGTTGAACTGATAATTTAAAATTCAGAGGCTTAAAGTCAGAATAGCTGAAAGCCATAAGCAATGAACCGTATGAATCGCTTCTTCATCAGCGATATGCTGCTATAAGGAACATTGTTGACGCTCCGTTGAACCCGACAGCTTCTCAGTATAGCAGCCCCGCAGAAGCTCGAAACGGCTGCGTTCGCACCGCAGAAGATTTTCTTTTCTCATTTTTGAGAGTTCCGCCGACATGGCGCTTCTGTCGACCGAAAGATATTCGGCCAGTTCCTGCCGGTTGAACGGGATCTCGAACGAATTGCTTCCCGCCCGCCGCGCCTGCTCCGAGAGCCAGGAGAGCAGCTTTTCCCGCGTGGTGCGCCGCGTGAGATGCTCCATCTTCTGTGTAAGCGCGATGTTCTTCTCCGCCAGTATCCGCATCATGTTTTCGATCAGCCCGACGTGGAACGGGCAGACCGAAGAACAGACGCCGGCCGTCCTTCCGTAGTCGAGGAACAGCACCTCGGACCTTTCGGCGGCGACGACGGCGACCGGCAGTTTTTCCACCCCCGCGCAGGAAAACGCCTCGCCGAACGAATCTCCGGACTCGACGCGCGCCACGATCGCGCGGTTCCCCCAGAAGTCCTCCTGCAGAACGTGGACGCCGCCCGAAAGGACGAGCCCGACCGAGACGGCCGCGTCATCCACCCTGAAAATGAAGTCGTTCTTTTCGAACACATCCGTCGTCGCCCCGAGACAATTCAGCAGCGCCTCCAGATCGGATTCGTCGACAGTGGCAAAGAGCGCACATTTTTTTATCGCGGGCAGCATGGCGGGCAAAAATTTCTTCATAATCCCTCCTCCGACAAAAATAATTTTGTCGTAAAAACAACAGACGCACCATATTCACTGTATTATGATGGGCACATAAAATCAAGACCATAAAGCCGGGAGGCGACGTGAATGATACGCAAAATCATCAAAATCGACGAGGAAAAGTGCAACGGATGCGGCCTCTGCGCCGACGCCTGCCGCGAAGGAGCGATCGGCATTGTAGAGGGAAAGGCAACACTCCTGCGGGACGATTATTGCGACGGACTTGGTAACTGTTTGCCTGTCTGCCCCATGGGAGCCATTTCCTTCGAGGAACGCGAAGCGGCCGGGTATGACGAGAAAATGGCGAGGGCGAACGTGGCACAGATGTCGGATAAACAAACCTCATGCGGCCGCTCCGGTGCGGAACTCCCCCGGAGTCAGCTCAGGCAGTGGCCGATGCAGATCCGGCTCATACCCGTTGACGCGCCCTGCTTCGAGAACGCGAACCTGCTCGTGTCCGCCGATTGCGCCGCCTACGCCCGCGCGTCCCTTCACGAGGAGTTCATTCGGAACAGAGTTACGCTGATCGGTTGTCCGAAACTCGACGACGTGGACTACGGCAAAAAGCTGACCGCCATCATCGCCGGCAACGCCATCCGATCCGTAACGGTGATCCGTATGGAGGTTCCCTGCTGCGGCGGCATCGAAAAGGCCGTTGCCACAGCCCTCAAGAATTCCGGTAAAACCCTGCCGTGGCGGGTTGTTACCCTCTCCATCAGCGGCGAAATTCTGGACGACCTGTAACGCCTCGGCTTCAGACGCCGAGAACAGCCCCGCCACAGGGGGAATACGGGGATGCTTTCCTTACGTTCGGAAGGTTCCCCCTTTACATGATTTTTCCAGATGCGCACTCGATCCACATCCACACAATCCGCCACCATGCCCATACATTCCCGAAGGTCGTCGTCGCGACGCTCCGATATTGGCTGTCAGTTTTCGCCATCTCGATGAAGTTGTAACGGTTCAACACCCATTCGGGACGTATGTTGGCAATTACGAATCAGTCCGCGTCGTCTATGAATTGGCGAGGCTCCGCTGGGTGAAAATCGGGACCGAGCCCAAAACCAGCACTATGATAATCAACGCGATCAAATTGATGGTCAGAATGCTCTTCAAACGAATCGACATTGCCCGTCACCTTTCGACGAGGAGGGCGTCGCTGTGGCTGTCCGCGATCCGGGCGAACCGGTCGCTCTCCCTGTGAAACACATCGACCAGCAGCGGATCGAAATGCGTGCCCCTGCCCTCCTCGATGATTCGCTCGGCATCCCTCGTGCTGAAGGGTTTTTTGTAGGGACGCGTCGAGATCAGGGCGTCGTACACGTCGGCGATCGCCATCAGACGTCCCTCCAGCGGAATCTCCTTTCCCCGCAAGCCCAGAGGGTATCCCGTGCCGTCCCATTTTTCGTGGTGTGTGCCGGCGATAATTCTGGCGTGGTCCAAAAACGCGTGCTCGGCCGTGTTGTTTTCGATTCTTGCGATCGCGTCCACTCCGACCGTAACGTGCTTTTTCATCTCCTCGAACTCCTCCGGCGTCAGTTTGCCCGGCTTGTTCAGGATGGTGTCGCTGATCGCGATCTTGCCCACGTCGTGAAGCTGCGCGGACGGGATCAGAAACTCCAGGTTCCACGTCAGGGTCTCCTCTTCGTAGATTTTTTCCTCAATCAGCCTGTCCACCAGAAGTTTGAGGTATTTCTGCGTGCGCTCGACGTGCCCACCGGTAACATCGTCCCGGAATTCCACCATTTCGGCCACGGTGCTCAGGATCGCGTTTTGCAGATCGATCACCTGCCGGGTTTTCCGCTGCACCATCTCCACCAGGTTGTCGCTGTAGTTTTTCAGTTCCCGTTTCTGCGACGTGATGAGAAGGTGGTTTTCGATTCGCTTCAGCAAAAGCGGGGCGGAGAAGGGTTTTGAAATGTAGTCGATCGCTCCCAGGCTGAGTCCCTCCAGCTCGCTGTTCTCGTCGCTCCTCGCCGTCAGGAAGATGACCGGAATGTCGGCCAGGCGGGGGTTGTCCTTCAGCTTCCGGATCGCTTCGTAACCATTCATCTCGGGCATTTCGATATCCAGAAGGATCAGATCCGGAATGACTTTTTCCAGAAGCTCGAAGAGCTTTGCCCCGGATGGAAGCGGAAATACCTCGTAAAATGTTTTCAACATGTTCTTGCCCATCGTGAGATTTGCCATGTTGTCGTCCACCAGCATGATTTTACGACGAGTGTTTCCCGTTCTCTTTTCCGTTCCGTATTCTCCGTTTTCCATACGAATGCCCCTGCCTTCCTTCAGCTCGACAGCTTTTCCCGTATTCGGTCGAGCTCCATCAGATTTACCTGTTCTCTGATCCACTCGACCAGTTCTCCCCGCGATTCGTATTCGCAGCTCTCCAGCTCGGCCATGACCTCGTCCACCGTGTCCATGCTGAAATCCGCGCAGGCGTCGCTCAGACGGGTCAGCAACGCCGCGTCCGGCTCGGTTTTTTTTGGTTTTTGATTCGCGGGGGTCGCTTTTTCGAGGAACGCGGACAGATCCCTGAGCAAATTCTCCATAAGAGCGATGAAAGCGTCATTGTTCGATCGGACGAACGTAAAATCGCCATCTTTCGCCGCGTATTCCAGTTCCTCCGCCTTTTTCCCCGCCGCGTCGGCGCATATGCTGTAACTGCTGCCCCTGATGCCGTGTACGACGATCGCGTAGTCGGGCAAGCCCTCTTCCGCGCAAAGGCGTATCCGATCGAGCAGGGGCCGCGTAGTCTCGGCGTAGGAGCGAAGTATCTGCAGCAACGACTCCCTGTCGTCGCCGAACCGCTTCAGAGCCCCCTCGAGATCGACCCCATCGATCCGCCATCCCTCGATCGACCAGGGCGCGGAAACGGCCGCCGTCTCCTCCGGAGCGTCCGGGAGCGGTTCATCTTCGGCGCCGCTCGGTTCTCTTTCCAGTTCCCTGTTCCGCACCCACTGCCGAATGACCTGGTCCAGCCGCATCACGTCGATGGGTTTTGAAAGAAAGGCCTGAAAGCCGCTCGAGAGAAATTTTTCCTCGCTCCCGATAATCGCGTCGGCGGTCAGGGCGATGATGGGCACGGTTTCCGCGTATTCGCTCCCGATCTCGCCGCGAATGATACGCGTGGCCTCGATACCGTCCATGCCCGGCATCATGTGGTCCATAAAAATCGCGTTGTACCGGTCTTCCGCTCCGCGGATCAGGTCTATGGCCTGCGGACCGCTGGCGACGCAGTCCACCTGCATACCGTAGGGTTTCAGCATCCCCTTCGCGACGTCCAGATTTGTCGGAACGTCGTCCACGACCAGCACCTTTGCGTAGGGGAGGCGGATTCTCACCAGTTTCGAGTTTTGGGTGCGCCGGTCGTCGGAGTAACAAAATTTTTTCAGGTTTTCCGTGATCCCCCTGCCGATGGGCACGTCCGAGACGAGTTTCTGACGAAGGCGCACCGTGAACGTGCTCCCCTTTCCGTACTCGCTCTCCACCGTGATGGAACCGTCCATCATCTCCGCCATTTTTTTTGTGATGGAGAGCCCCAGGCCGGTCCCCTCTATCTTCCGGTTGGTTTTCACGTCCACCTGGTTGTATTCGGAAAACAGCCTGCCGATATCCTCCTCGCGAATGCCGATGCCGGAGTCCCGCACGCTGGAAATCAGCCAGACGTCGTCTCCGTCCCGCTCCCAGGCGAGGCTCCAGTCCACGACGCCCTCCTTCGTGTACTTGAAGGCGTTGCTCAGAAGGTTGTTGAAAACCTGTTTGACCCTCAGCTCGTCGCCCAGCAGCCTGTTCGGCAGAGTCTCGTCGACCTGCAGGCGAAACCGGATGGGCTTGTCGCCGATGCGCATCATGTTCAGCGTCAGGGTGTCGTTGACCAGACTGGGAGTGTCGTACGTGACCGGTATCAGCTCGAACTTCCCCGACTCGATTTTCGAGATGTCCAGAATGTCGTTGATGATCCCGAGGAGCGTCATGCCGGAGTTATAGATTTTTCCCAGATATTCGGCGGTTTCGTCCTTCAGATCTTCGAAATCGAGCGCCAGCTCGCTCAGACCGATAATCGCGTTGAGAGGTGTGCGCATTTCGTGACTCATATTGGCGAGGAAGCTGCTTTTGGCGTTCGACGCGCTTTCCGCCATTTCTCGGAGTTCCGCGAGCTGGACGTTCTGCTCCCGTATCAGCTCGAAGGGGCGCACGATGCTGCCCGCCGCGAGAAACGCGGCCAGCAGGCCCAGCCCCAGAAATATCACGGCGGAAAGCAACTGTCCCTGCCGCACCCGTACGATGGGACTCTCCGACATCGGCGAGGACACTCCGAGCGACCAGCCCACCTCCGAACCGCTGACCGGTCTGTAGGCGCAAACCCGCTCGACGCCAAGGAATGTATAGGTCCCTGTGCCCTCGCCCCGCTGAATCATCTTTTTGTGAAAATCGGCGGTCGACCGCCAGGCGGGGTCGGTTTCGCCCAGTTCGATGAAGTTATAACGCTCGTCGACGAAGGTCAGATTGTTGTGGGCGATGAGCGTGCCGCTTTCGTCGAGAATGAAGATGCTTCCGGTCTCCCAGATTTTGAACTGCGATATGAGGTCGGTGAACAGCATTCCCGGCACGGTGGCGACCAGAATGCCGTCGTTTCCCGCGGAGACGGAGACTCGAAAGACGAGCCTGCCCGTCGGAGTTTTTTCCGTTGTGGAGATGCTGCTGCCTCCCCACAAAGCCAGCTGCGCGTATTTTCTGTCGATGAACGCGGGAGGCGGAGCGTCCTCGCCCCAGGATTCATACGCGCCATCGAACCGAAAATACGTCAGGGCGAGATAACGATCGTCGAGTTCGGCCTGGGCCTTCAGCACGGATGGTATCCTTACCTCGTCGATGTGGGTCACGAGGGTGACGATCGTCCTCAGCCCCTCCTTCAGCAGACGGATTTCGCTGGAAACCAACTTGTCCGCAATTTCGCTGACGACGGTCATATCTTCCCCCGTCATCTCCAGAATGCGGCTCTCTGTGAAGAATACCCCTATGACCGTGCTGGATACGGTGATCGCGGCGACGATGGAAAGCATAATGAGAACGACTTTTACGCGAACAGACATCATAAACTCCTCCCACCTGCTGAAATATCCAGATGGATACATAACAACACTTCTCGACGACAGTACCCGCCAGTAAAAATACCGCTCCTGTCTTCGAACCAAATGTCAGCATGTCGGACCTTTAATGCCTCATTAAAAAAATCTAATATTATTATATTACAAAATTTTGTGAAAAAATAATTCGACTTTAGAACCTCCCCAGGCAACGCGTGAATACGTGAACGGAAAGCGCATGAGGTGTTCGATCGCCTGTACGCCTGGCTCCCTCGCATCGTCGGGTTCGATTGTTTTCCGCCCGATTTCCATTAAAATGTACATCAGGCATCAGGGGTAAAAATCGACGGAGGACGGGGTTTTCATGAACGCGATTGGTGTGGACCTGGGGGGGCACAAGGTGGTGGCGGGGCTCGTTGATGGGGACGTCATCCGGGATCGGCTCGAGGAAAGTACGGAGGGTTCGAGAAAACCGGGGCCGGTGATCGCCCAGATCGCGCGGATGGTGCGTGCGCTGGGGGCGGGGCCGGAGGTTCCGACGGGGGTCTGCGTTCCCGGAGGTATCGACGCAGCGCGCGAGAACGCGCTGATGATCACGAATTTCATGGGCTGGAATGGCCTGCCTGTACGCCGAATGCTCGCGGAGGCCATCGGCGGCTGCACCGTCATCGAGAACGACGCCAACGCCTACGCGCTGGGCGAGGGGCTCGCCGGAGCGGCCAAAGGGGTCGATGATTACGTCGTCCTCACCCTGGGCACGGGAATCGGGGGCGGAGTCGTCTCGGGCGGACGCCTTCTGACCGGGGCCCACGGCATGGGGGGCGAACTGGGGCACATCGTGCTGGGGCAGGAAGAACCCTGCGGTCCGGGCTGCGGCGGGCTCGGGCACTTCGAGGCCCTGTGCGGCGCGGATGCCCTCGAGCGCAGGGCCGGGGCGATGGGGCTCGGCAGTCGCCCCGACCTCAGGGACCTCTGGACGCGACGGGAAGATCCCGCTGTCGCTCCACTCTGGGATTTTGCGCTCTCAGCGATCGCGCGGGGCATCGCCTCGCTGATTCACGTCTTTGACCCGGAACTCGTCGTCATTGGCGGAGGACTGAGCCGGGGGGCGGACTTCATGGAACTTCTCGAGGCGCGTGTTCCGCGTTACCTCGGCGGAGCCTTCCGAAAAACTCTGTCCATCCGCTTGTCCCTGCTGGACACGGACGCCCCGATTTTCGGCGCGGCGGGGCTGGCCCGGGCGCGAATGGAGAATTTTAAATAAAATGGAAAATTCCAGGAACGGCGACACGTTTTTGAGGCATCCAAAATTTCCCTGGCCCTTCAGCGTCAGACGCAGCCCCCGCGCGCGCAACGTACGGCTGATCGTCTCCGCGGAGGGCCTGACGGTCGTCGTTCCTCGGAAATTTTGCGTGGGACGGGAACTGGAGCCCATTCTGGAGTCCAGAAGGGACTGGATCGAAAAGGCCGTGGCGAAAGTCGGAGCGCGCGTCCGACAGATCGAGGAGACGAAGGGGCTGCCCGCGACGATCGACCTCCCCGCCCTCGGCGAAAAGTGGAGCGTGGTCGTGGCGCCGCTCGCGAGAGATCGTCTCGTCATGGAGGAGGGCAGGATCGTGCTGACGTCGGACTTCAGGGAAAGCGAGGCCCTGTCCGCGCTCAGGCATTGGCTGCTTTTCAGGGGACGCCTTCGCCTGCCTCCGCTTCTGCACAGCGCCGCGCAACACCATTCCTTTCAGGTTGCAAACGTCGCCGTCCGGGAGCAGAAGAGCCGCTGGGGCAGCTGTTCCTCCAAAGGCAACATCAGCCTGAACAGCCGCCTGCTGTTTCTGCCTCCCCGCCTCGTGAGTCACGTTCTGCTGCACGAGCTCTGTCATTTGAGGGAAATGAACCACTCGAGGGCCTTTCACGCGCTTCTCGAACACCTCGACCCCGAGGCGAAACGTCACGCGCAGGAGCTGAAGCGGGCGTGGTCGATGGTTCCCGGCTGGGCGCTGCAGGCGAGGTCTCGATAACGTTCCCTCTGCTGAATTTAATCGTCAGAGGTTCCAGAGGGGCCGGTGAGGATGCGCGACGCCGAAGGGGCTCTGCCCTCATGGGCCTGAATGTTTGTGGGACTATTATGGAATTGGGCTTGACATCTGTCACGCGGGGCACGAAAATACCTGCGGAAGATTGAGAGATACATACACCGGAGGTGAAGATCAATGAACGAGGAAGAACTGAAGCAATACATCGACACCGAGAAAGCGCTGGGCCGAATACGGGGAAATACGAAGCTCTTTAAAATGCTGCTGACGACTTTTCTTCAGAGTCCGTATTTCGAGCAGCTGAAGAAGGAAATCGAGGCGGGCGATAACGAGGCCGCCGCAAAATCGGCCCATGCCGTAAAAGGCGTGGCAGCCAACCTTTCCCTGATGCGGGTTTATGAACTCAGCCAGTCCCTGGAGGCATGTCTGAAGGCGAACTCCGGAGTCGAGGAGTCTCTCGAGACCTTCAAAACGGCCTACGAAGAGACGGTGAAGGCTATCGACATCGTAATGAAGGGGCTTTCTGCATAGAAAGCCCCTTCTTCTTCCCTGAGATACTTTTCGTGCTTCCTTAAAACGCGGCCAGTTTTTCGCCCCAGGCGATACATTGGGCGGCGCTGTCGCCGTCGGGCGTTTCGTGAACGGCCAGCCCGTCGTCCATGAGCTGCCCTCCGCCGTCCCGCATGCGATCCGCCCAGGTTCGCAGCCATTCTCCGTTACCCCAGCCATAGGAGCCGAAGAGGGCGACTTTCTTCCCCTTCAGCGAAGACGCGGCCTCCCCGAAGAACGGCTCCATTTCGGCCTCTTCGATGGTCTCGACGCCCATGGAAGGGGAGCCAAGCGCGACGACGTCGTATTCGACGAGTTCCGAAACCTTCGTGTCGCCGACGTTTTTGCGCGTCACGGCGGCCCCCCTGCCCGACGCGCCCTGCGCGATCAGTTCCGCCATCCTTTCGGTGTTGCCCGTGCCCGACCAGTAAACAACGATTATTTTGGACATGTAAAATCCTCCCCTGTGTAATTTTCTTCCGGACCCGCCGGAACGAGATATAGTGAATTCAAGTAAAAAGTCTAAAGTTAGAACAGCTGAAAACGGCTCACTGTCGAGGAAAACTTTTAGCCTCCTATTAGTAAACTCAAGTTAAAGCGCTATATCATGACTTTGATTTCAGTTTGGCATGAATCAGGGAACGCGCGGCGTCGTATTCCGCGCGCCTGAACCGCTGAAAGGCGCGTTTGGCTTCCCTCACGTCACCGTAAACCTTCCAGTATCCGGTCGCAAGACAGCCCCTGCCCCGATTGCGAATGAACTCCCGCACGTCCTCCGGGGGATAGCCGAGAAAAAGTCCGATCTCGTGCGGAAAATTCTCCCTGAAACGCTCCCCCAGGCGTTCGAGGCAGGATTCCACGCGGGAAGCGCGATGGTCGTATCCCAGAGGCCGCAGGATGGAGGCGGCCTCCTCCGTGAAGAGCGCGCGGGCCAGAAGCTCCTTCCTGTACAGCAGAACGAGCACGGCGTTTCGCTCCCACGCGTCGCACGACGGGCGAGGGGGAAACGTGAACGCCTCCAGGCGAAATTTACGGAGCAGCTCCTCCTTTTCGGAATGCCAGGCGAGGGTGATATTGTCGTCCCCGTGACGGCAGAGGTTGATCAGGCTCCCCGGCTTCAGGCCCCTGATTGTCGGAGCGGCAAAACACGCAAGCAGCGACTCGATGTACTCATCGGTATCCCTGTCCCTGATCAGGGTCATGAACGTCTGCATGATGTGCATGGCATTTTCTCCACCGTCGTCACAGATTTACCCTCCAAATACAATTTCGAAGAAGTTCGTTTAAGTTTGATAATGCGAACATAATATAGCATTGTGAGTTTGTGTCAAGTCCAACTTTGAAGGCGACCATCCGAAATCGTGGGGGCGATTCGATTTTCAATAACTCACCGTAAGAAGGTTTTTATATTTTCGATTACCCTGTTGACAATATGTATTTTTGATGTAGAATGTTCGCATGAACAAACAAACAGGAGAATCATAAAAACAGCAATTAACGGTGAATTTCGCCGTTACGGATAACGCCCCTTCTGTTCAGGCGTTTTTAACACCCCCCAAATAAAGAAGAAGAGAGTTTGCGAGTCCCCTCCCAAACTCTCTTCTTCTTTTTACGACCCGGGGCATCGGCCCCCGAAACACATACCGCCGCGGAGGTTTCGGCAATAAGGCCGTTCATGTCGAAAACGTTCTGCGCTTTTCCCCGTACTGCCAGCCGGACGGAGCGCCCTCCGCCGAAAAGTACCGGCAGCTCGTCGCGGAGGCGGGGAAAAAGGGATTTCTCTCCTTTGAATGGACGCACAGGGATCGGCGCGGAAACCTGATTCCCTGCAAAACCGTCCTGATCCGCGTTCACATCAATCAGCGTCGGGTTCTTCTGGCCGGATGCCAGGATTTACGGGACCAGTACAGCCGAAAGCGCGTCCCGTCTTGAAAAAGCGTTGAAGCAATGCGTCAAAAAGGGGCCGAAAGAAAGCATCGAAGAGAGAGCGGGCGCGGAGAAGAAACGATTTTTGAAAAAAAACGCGAACCCCGGTATGTTTCTGCGGGAATTCGAGGCCCGGCTGGACCAGATGAGCGTATCGCTGCGGATGGCCTTTTCCGGAGGCTCCCGCGAGGGTTCTCTCACTTCGGGAGAAGGTGCGATCTTCCTCGGGGCATTGGATCGGGAGGAGGCGAGACGCACCATAGAATCTCTGCCGAACCTGATCCGGGAGGATTTGATGAAGGCGCAGGACGAGGTCGGGAAAATGGAGCCTCTCTTCTCGAATACCCCCTGCGCGGACGTGTTCAGAGATCTGACCCAAGGCCGTACACGAGTGCGACGACGAGGCCATTTCCGATAAGGGAAAAAAACTGATTGAACAACTTCTCTCCAACTGGAGGTAATCGTGATGAATGGAGAAACGACAGCGAAAAAGGGATATCCCGAGGGCCTTTCCGGCGAGGATATCCCTTTGGGAGCGCGAATGATGCGCGCCTGAATGAAATCCTGAATTTCTGCGTCCGCCTGAGTTCGAAGAGCGTTTTGACCTTCCGGCGATACATCGACTCGGTCCGTCGGGCGGTGACGATCCCCATGCGAAGTCTTTTTATCGCCTCTCGGAGATGCTCGCTTCCGAACCTAACGGACCAGCTTTAAAATGCCCGTGCTCAATTCGGGTACGTAGGTCACGAGAAACAGCGCCGCGATCATCGCGGCGACAAAAGGCAGCGATTCCCTGACGACGTCGGGGACGGGCACCTTCGTCAGAGCGGAGGTGAGGTAGAGATTCGTCGCCATGGGCGGAGTGACGAACCCCAGCGCCAGGTTGATCGTGACGATGATGCCGAAGTGGAGCGGGTCCACCCCGAGGGGCGCGACGATGGAAAGGAGCAGCGGGGAAAAAATCAGGTTTGCGGACATGGTGTCCATGAGCATGCCGACGATCAGGAGGAAAACGTTGATAATCGCCAGCACCACGTATTTATTTTGGGAGATGGAGGC
This sequence comes from Synergistaceae bacterium, assembly GCA_031289165.1. Taxonomy (GTDB): domain Bacteria; phylum Synergistota; class Synergistia; order Synergistales; family Aminobacteriaceae; genus JAISSA01. The sequence goes on along the minus strand of JAITPZ010000183.1, from coordinate 12,926 downwards.
CACCGCGGTCGCCAGCGCGTCCGGAAGCTGCGTGAACGAGACCAGGAAGGAAAGGGAGTTCGCCACGCCGAACGTCAGAAAAATGATCCCCACCACCGACGCGTTGTCGACAAAAATGTCCGGGATTTTTCGCCACGTCAGTTCCCGGTAGATGAAACAGGCGACGAAAAGGGCGTAGACGCACCCCACGACGCCCGCCTCCGTGGGGGTGAAAATTCCGTTGTAAATGCCGCCCAGGATGATGACCGGCAGGGCCAGAGCCCATTTCGCATCCCATACGGCCCGTCCCATCTCTCCGCGGGACGTTTTCTCCCCGCCGCGGTAGCCGCGCTTTTTACCGATCAGCACCGAAACGATCATCAGAAAAACGCCGCAGGTAATTCCGGGAACGATGCCGCACAGGAAAAGGTCCCCGATGGACGTTTGAGTTCCCACGCCGTAGACGACCATGGGTACGCTCGGCGGGATGATGATGCCCAGCCCCCCCGCCGTAGCGATGAGGCCCGCCGCAAATTCCCTGTGATAACCGTGTTTTTTCATCTCGGGAAACATGATGCCGCCGATTGCGGCCACCGTTGCGGGGGCCGAACCCGAAATCGCCCCGAAGAACAGGCAGGCGAGAATGGTGACGATCGCCAGGCCGGAGGTTTTGTTTCCCACCGCCTTGCCCGCCACGTCCACGAGCCGTTTGGAGAGTCCACCCCCCTCCATGATCGAGCCGACCAGGCAGAAGAAGGGGATGGCCAGGAGCGGGAAAGAATAAAGCCCCGTGTACATGTTCAGCGCGACGAACGAGAGATTCCCGACGGGGTAGAAGAACGTGAAGCCAATGACGGCCAGCCCAATCGCCACCGCGATATGCAGGCTCGACGCCAGAAAAAGGAAAAAAAGCCCCATCAAAATCAGAGGTTCCATATTTGTACGCCCCTCCCGTTTTTCGTTCGTCTATCCGGAGACGGAAGCCGGATCGTCCCCGTCCCCGCCCAAACCCATTGCCCTGTACTCGCTCCAGTGGCGCAGCGTGTCCTGAAAGACGCGCAGGGCGATCACCAGAAAGGCGCAGGGAACGGCCGCAATGGAGGTCCAGCGTCGTATCCCCGTGGCCGCGAATACCTGATTCGTCCTCCAGGCCAGAAGCGTCATGTCGAGCGTCCCGCTGACGATGAAAAGCGCGAACCCCAGGAAGGCCAGGTTGGCCACGATATTGACCAGCTTCTGCCCCCGTTTGCCGAGCAGCAGCATGGGCAGCAGCTCGATGCGCAGATGGCGCCGGCGCGTCACGGAGATGGCCGCGCCGAAATACGCGAGCCAGATCAGCGCGAAAAGAGAAATTTCCTCCGTCCAGGTCAGGGACATGTTGAATACGTACCGCGTCATCACCCCGAGAAAAGAGGCCGAAAGCAGAATGAACGTCGCGGCGATAACGACGACCCTTTCAAAATTTTTATCCAGCCATTTCAAAAACACCATGATTTTGCCTCCCAAATCCGATTTCCAGATAAAAAAAGGGGCCGGAGTTCCGAACCCCTTTTTCGAAAATCGAGACGACGCGGGAAATCTATTTCAGCAGGGCCTTTTCGGCTTTTTCCAGCTCGCCCATGAAGTAGTTGTAGTACTCTTCGCCCACCTGTTTGATGATTTCCCCTCTGGAGGCCGCCCGGCCGATCTCGACGAACTTTGCGGCGTCCTCCGGAGCGACGTCGAAAATTTCCATCTTCTTTTCCTCGACGACCTTCATGAAATTGCTCTCCGCCCTGTCGAATTGCTCGTTGAACGCGACGTCCGCTTCGGCGACGGACTCGTCAAACGCCTTACGGATGTTTTCGGGGAGCTTCCGATACCAGTCCTCGTTGACGAGGCAGACGTTGAACTCGAGGATATGTCCCGTTTTCGTAAAGTATCTGGTGACCTCGTACAGGCGCGACATGTAAACGTTGACCAGCGGGTTTTCCGTTCCGTCGATGACGCCCTGCTGAAGCGACGTGAAAAGCTCGGCGTAGGTGATGGGAGTCGGATTGGCGCCGTAGGCCCTGAAGGCCTCCAGCTGCACGGGGTTCGGCTGGCATCGAAATTTCATGCCCTTCAGATCCTCCACCTTCGTGACGGGCTTTTTGGCCGTCAGGATGTACCGAAAACCGTAGTCCCAGAAAGAAACGATCCTGAGTCCCGTGTCCTGAATGACCTGCGCGCGAATCTTCTCGCCCAGCTCTCCGGCGAAGGCGTTGCGGGCGATCTGATTGTGGGGAAAGGGGACGACGTAAAGCCCGTTGAGGGGGATCATCGCCTTCGAAAACTCGGCCAGAGACGCCGCGGGGATGTTGCACATCTGCAGGGTCTGGTTCTGAGTCCCGTTGATCCCGTCGGGGTAGGTCTTGGCGAGCTGGTTGTCCCAGTAAATTTTGACGTCCGCGTCGTCCCCCGCCTTCTCCTTCATGAGTTCCGCGAATTTCTGATACCAGTGGATCGTCGGCGTATCCGGCGAAGCCTTGGGGTTGGAGGCCGCGTTGATGCGAATGGCCGTTTTCGCGGCCGCGGGGCCGGCGACGACGCAGAGCGCCAACAGACACAGGAGAGCGCGAACAGCGGTAAGGCGTACCTTCTTCATAATAAAATTATCCTCCTTTATTGTATTGTACAGACCAGATAGTCCTTTACGACCCCGTCGTTCAGTTCCTGCCCCAGTCCCGGAAGGTTCGGGGCCCGGTACATTCCCTTTTCGGGCTGGTAGTCGTATTTGCAGAGCTCCCGGATGGCCGACTTGAGCGCGTAAGTGTGGTGTTCATGAATGATGAAGTTTGGAATCGTCGACTCGACCTGCAGCGCCGCCGCGGTGGAGACGGGGCCGCCGCACACGTGAACCTGCACCGTGGCATCGTAGACGTTGGCAAAGTCGCAGATTTTCTTCCCCTCGGTGATCCCTCCCACCAGGCACAGGTCGGGCTGTATGACTGCGAGCGCGCCCTTTTCCATGAAGGGGCGGTAGCCCCAGCGGGTGTAAATTCGCTCGCCCGAGGCGATCGGTATCCGAACCTTATCCGCCACCTCCGCCATATTCTCCGCGTGCATCGGGTACAGGGGTTCTTCGTAATAGAAAATATTGAACTCCTCCAGCGCCCTGCCAAGCTGTTTTGCGGAGTTGACGCCCAGGTAGGAATGAATCTCAATGATGATGTCGACGTCGGGCCCCACTTCCTTCCTCATGGCCCGAACCCTGTCCACCGCCATTTTGACCTGATCGGCTTTGAGGATGCCGTAGAAGTTCCAGGATTCGTCGGACTCGTTGGGGCGGTTGGCATTGCGGTCGATCATAAGGGGATCGACCTTGATGGCGTCGTACCCCTCCGCCAGTGCCCTGCGCGCCGCCTCGGCATACTGCGCGGGCTCCGTCAGGCGCTTGTACTGCAGCCCCCAGTCGAACTGGAGCTGGCTCGCGTAGGTGCGCAGGTCCTCCTTCGTTCGTCCGCCCAAAAGCTGCCAGATTGGAGCGTTGAGGGCCTTGCCGCGGATATCCCAGCAGGCGATGTCGATGGCGCTCATGCCGCCGTAGATGACGGGCCCCCCGCCCATGCCCCAGAAGGTTCCCCGAAAAAGGTACTCCCACAGCGCCTCGACCTTCATCGGGTCTCTGCCGACGATCAGCCTGCCCAGATCACGGACGATGCCCACGGCCGCCTTCGACGCGTTTCCGTAGGCAAGCCCCACCTCGCCGATTCCGCTGATGCCCTCGTCCGTGTTGACGCGAATCAGCACCGGGTTGAACGCGGCCATCGTCGGATCCTTCCGGTTCACCTCGCAGTCAAAAATCTCCACACTGGTAATTTTCATCGCGATTCCCTCCTCAAGGATTTTCTGATATCGATGCGTTAAATACAGTCTTTTTTTAAAAACCGGTACGATATCCGAATAAATTTGCTTATAATACTTACTATTTTAGAGAGGATATACGGAACTGTAAAGAAGTCATTTCGCTGGCGGGAATACAAAATCGAAATCAAAGGCCTGAAACCCCGTATATTGGAGTTTCAAGCCTCGTCGTTCCGTAAAATTTCGGGCAGCCTGCAGTCTCAATCCTGTTTCGCGTCCTCGATCGTGACCGATTTCATGACGACGTCGACCTCGGGCCTGTCGCCGGGATCGGTCTTCGTTTTGCCGATGGCCCGGACCACGTCCATGCCCTCCGCGACCTCGCCGAAGATCGCGTGTTTTCCGTCCAGGTGCGGCGTGGGAACCAGGGTGATGAAGAACTGGGATCCGCCGGTGTTCGGTCCCGCGTTCGCCATGGACAGAATGCCGGGTTTGTCGTGCTTCAGGCCGGGGCCGAACTCGTCGGGGATCTGGTGGCCGGGGCCGCCCCGGCCCGTTCCGGTGGGGTCGCCGCCCTGAATCATGAATCCATCGATCACGCGATGAAAAATCACCCCGTCGTAGAAGTTCTTCCGCGCCAGGTCGATAAAGTTCTGCGCCGTATTCGGGGCGAGATCGAGGAAAAGCGTCACCCGGAACGTCCCCGCGGACGTCTCGAACACGGCGACCGGGCGCTCGCCCGCGAGGGCCGTCCCCGGAAGGAACGTGAAACACAGCGCAAGAAACACCGGAACAAAAACAACGACTGCCATTCTGAACATGAACATTGAATCTCCTTTCATATAATCGAACCCGAAGTAAAAAGTAAAAAACAAAACACCCAAACGAACCGATGGCCCATGATACCATAAGAGAAAGGATGGATACGAGTTCTCGAACAGGGAGGAGGGCGCTTTGGGCGACGTCGGAAAAAAATCTCTTTTGGAGTTGCTGTCCGTTCCTGAACAAAATATTTCCGGACAGAACGCGTCCGAATGGAAGGCGACGGTCCTGTCGGCGATTCGGAACGGAGCCGACGTCAGCGAGAGGGGAGCGAACGGCTTCACCCCTCTGATGTTCGCCGCTCTTCTGAACGACGATCCGGAGATCGTTCGCGCCCTGCTCGATGCGGGGGCCGACGTCGACGCGGAGACTCACGACGGAATGACCGCCCTGATGTGGGCGCTCGAGGCCGAGACCCACGACCCCGGGGGCGACCTCAGGAGCTTCCTCGAGCGGGAACGGCGGCGCGTGGAGACGGCGGCGCTGATCGTCGAAAGCGGCGCCAGCGTCAGCGCCGTCTGTTATTCTTCGCGGCGAATGAAGTGGACGCCCCTCTTTTTCGCCGTGATGGAGCCCGACCGAAACGCGGCGCTCATCTCCGCGCTGATCGCGGCCGGGGCCGGCGTAAACGCCCGGACGACGGACGACCTCACGCCCCTGTTCTTCGCGGCGGCCCTCGGATCTTCGTCGGACGTCGTCCACGGGCTGATTCGCGCCGGGGCCGACGTCAACGCCGCGGGCAAACAGGAGGGACGCGAGGGCTGGACGCCTCTTCTCTACGCCCTGTGCGGTCCCCGCAAAAGCCTGCCGATCGTCGAAGAACTGCTGAAAAACGGGGCCGACGCCAATGTCGCCGTGGGCGGCGGATGGACGCCTCTGCTTTTTGCCGCCGTCATCGGGGATACGCCGGGCTACGCCCACGCGCTTCTGGAAGCGGGGGCCGACGTCAACACCGTGGACGACGAGGGGAACTCCGCCCTCGACTGCGCCCTGGCCCGAAACTGCGGGAACGTCGCCCGCCGCCTTCTCAGGGCGGGGGCGAAAAGACAGAGGCCGGAGCGGGGAGAAAGGCAGAGCCGCTTCTGACATAAATGTTTTTTCGAACTTCCCGCTTGACAGAGGGCGCGAATCGTAACACTATTGCTGTGTCTTTCATAAGTTCCGCCGGACTTCCGGCGGATTCGCCCGGAGGGTTCGAGGATTATGAGACTGTGTTATGTCAACGGCAGGTTCGTCAGTCCGTCGGAGGCGCTGCTTCCCGTGACGGACCTCATCATTCAGCGGGGCATCGGCGTTTTCGAGTCCATAAGCACGCACCGAAGGCGGGCTCTCATGCTGACACCCCATCTGGAGCGCCTTTTGACGGGCGCGAAGAACTCGTATATCCATCCGCCGCTCGGGATCGGCGAGATGCGGGAAATCGTCCGGGAGGGCGTCGCGCGGCTGGACGGGGAGCTTTTGATCAAGGTCTACCTCTCCGGAGGGGACGTGTTCGACCGTGTGCGCGGCTTCACCGATCCACGTTTTTTCGTCACCTTCGAGGAACTGGAACTGCCTCCCGCGTCGTTTTACGAGAACGGCATCCGCCTCGAGCCCGTCGACGACGAACGGGAAGACCCGGCGACCAAGAGCATCGACTACCGCAGGGCCTACACCCTGTCGCCCCACGACGAGCACGCGGAAATTCTCTACTGCCCCGGCGGCGAAATCACGGAGAGCGGGCACAGCTCCTTTTTCCTCTGCGTCGGGAATACGCTGGCGACGGCCCCACTCCCCCGCGTTCTGAAGGGCACCACGCGACAGGCCATTATCGACCTGGCGCGCCGCGTCGAGCTGAACGTCGAGGAGCGCTGCCCCCTGCTGACCGAGCTGCCGCAGGCGACCGAGGCGTTCATCACGGGCAGCGTCAAAAAAATTCTTCCCGTCGTCCGCGTCGGCTCCCAGATAATCGGCGATGGACATCCGGGCCCGTGGACAAAGCGCCTTTTCGATCTTTACCTCGAACATATCGAGGAGTGGCTTGAATAGGGCCCGAACGAGACAGTATAAAAAGCAGAAAATTCAGGAGTTCAGGAGGTAACGGGGATATGCCATTTTCGGTTTTAACCGTCAATCCGGGGTCCACAAGCACGAAGGTCGCGAAGTTTTCCGGAACGACGATAATCTGGAACGAGACCATCCGGCATACGGGCGAGGAGCTTGCGCCCTTCGGTTCCGTCACGGAGCAGTTCGATTTCAGGCTGAACACGATCCGGGACGTCGTCGACAAACACGCCTGCGAGGAGTGCCCCGAGGTCACGGATGCCGTCGTCGGGCGAGGGGGCATCATCGACCCCCTTCCCGGAGGAACGTTTCGGGTGGACGACCTTCTCGTCGAGCGCCTGAAGGTCGGCAGACCCTGGGAACACGCCTCGAACCTCGGCGGAATGCTGGCGAAGGCGCTGGCCGCCCGGTGGGGCGTCCCTGCCTTTATCGTGGACCCCGTCTGCGTCGATGAAATGATGCCGGAGGCCAGGCTTTCGGGACTGCCCGATCTCCCGAAAGCGTCCTTCTCGCACGCGCTCAACATCAAGGCCACCGTGCGTCGCGCGGCTCGCGACCTGAATGTTCCCTGGGACGAGCTCTGCGTCGTCGTCGCCCACCTGGGCGGGGGAATCAGCGTCGTGGCGCACCGCAGAGGGCGCATCGCGGACACGAGCAACGGCACCGACTTCGGACCGTTTTCCCCCTCGCGCACCGGCGGCCTCCCCGTCGGCGGGGTGGTGGATCTGTGTTTCGGCGGGCAGTATACCGAGGAGAGTTTCAGACAAAAGATCGTGGCCAGGGGGGGACTTCTGGCTTATCTTGGAACCAGCGACATGCGCGAGGCCCGCGGCATGATCGAAAAGGGGGACGAAAAGGCGGCCTTGGTCTACCGTGCTCTGGCCTGGCAGGTCGCGAAGGAGATCGGCGCTCAGGCCGTTTCAGTGGGGGAAAAGGTCGACGCGATCCTCTTCACGGGCGGAATTTCCTACGATTCCGAGTTTGTCCGCCTCGTGCAGGAACGCGTGCAGTGGATCGCCCCCTGCCTCGTCTACGCAGGCGAGGACGAGATGCTGGCCCTGGCCGAGGGAGCTCTCCGCGTCCTGGCCGAGGATGAAAAGCCCAAAAGCTACGGGGACTACGCCCCGAAGAATTGAAGCAATAATAAAAATAAACTACACAATAATATATTTGGAGGTCTTTGGATATGGAACAGATTCGTTCGCTTTCGCAGATGATCGAGGAGGCCAAAAAGCTTTGCGCGGCCAGGGGGAAAAAGCGTGTTTCCGTCGCGATGGCGGAGGATGTCGGCCTGATTTCGGCGGTCGAGGAGGCGCGCAGAGCCGGACTCGTCGAGGCCACGCTGGTCGGTGACGCGACAAGGGTCAAAGCCTGCATCGCCGAGGCCGGGGCCAAAGAGGGCGATTACACGATCATCGACGAGAAGAGCGAGGCGAAGTGCGGCCTCGTCGCCGTGGCGGAGGTTTCCTCGAAGCGCGCCGACATCTACATGAAGGGACAGCTTCACACCGACCACTTCCTGCGCGGCATGTTGAACAAAGAGGTCGGGCTCCGCAGCGGCAAGGTCATCTCGCACTGCTACTTTCATGGGATCGAGGGCTACGACCGCATTCTTTTTGTCGCCGACGCGGCGTTCAATACCTACCCCGACCTGAAGCAGAAGGCCGATATCATTCAGAACACCGTCAACTTCGCCCGCGCGCTCGGTGTGGAGTGCCCCAGGGTCGCGTGCCTCGCGGCCGTGGAACTCGTCAACCCGGACATGCCCTGTACGCTCGACGCCGCGGCGCTCGTGCAGATGGGCCAGCGCGGGCAGATCAAAAACTGCGTCGTGGACGGCCCTCTGGCCCTCGATAACGCCGTAAATGAAGAGGCCGCCAAAATCAAGAAGATCGACTCTCCCGTCGCCGGAAAGGCGGATATTCTGCTCGTTCCCCATATCGACGCGGGGAACATGCTCGCGAAGGCCATCGTCTACTTCTCGAAGAACGACACTGCGGGAATCATCATTGGCGCCGCGGCGCCCGTCATCCTGACCAGCCGCGCGGACTCCCCGCGCGCGAAGATGCTTTCCATCGCGGCGGGCGTCATGATCGCCCATCACGCGTAACGGCAGCGCAAAACCCGGGGAGAGCGGTTATCTCCCCTTTTTGTATCAATACTGACTTTTCATGCTGAAATTTTTACACGAAAGGAGAGTTTGAGGGATGAACATTTTTGCCATCAACCCCGGCTCGACGAGTACGAAGATCGCGCTTTTCGAGGACACGAAATGCCTGTGGACCGAAACTCAGCGTTACGAAGCATCCGACCTCGCTCGATACGCCAACGTCATGGACCAGGAGCAGTTCCGCTTCGATGAAATCTCGAAGACGCTCGACGCCAAAGGGGTGAAGCCCGTGGACTTCGCCGCCGTCGTGGGGCGCGGCGGACTGCTGAAGCCCATAGAGAGCGGAACGTATACCGTCAGCGGCCAAATGCTGGAGGACCTGAAAAATGCCGCTCACGCCAGCAACCTCGGAGCGCCGCTGGCCGTCCGGTTCGCGGCGGCCGCGGGGAACATTCCGGCCTTCATCGTCGATCCCGTCGTCGTGGACGAGCTGGTGGACGAGGCGCGAATCTCGGGCCTGCCGGAGCTTCCGCGCCTCTCCATCTTCCACGCGCTCAACCAGAAGGCCGTGGCGCGCCGCGCGGCCGCCGACCTGAAAAAGAACTACGAGGAGTGCAACCTCGTCGTCGCGCACATGGGCGGCGGGGTTTCCGTCGGGGCGCACGCGAAAGGGCGCGTCATCGACGTTAACAACGCCCTGGACGGCGAGGGCCCGATGTCGCCCGAGCGGGCGGGCAGCCTGCCGGTGGGCGGAGTGGCCGATCTGTGCTTCGGCGGCAGATACACCCGCCAGGAAATCGGGAAGATGATCAACGGCCGGGGCGGACTGGTCGCGCATCTGGGGACCAACGACATGCGCGAGGTCGAGAAGCTCATCGCGAACGGCGACGCGAAAGCCGTTCTCGTGTTCGAGGCCATGGTCCTGCAAATTTCGAAGGAGATCGGGGGCTGCGCGGCCGTCCTGAAGGGAGAGCTCGACGCGATCGTCCTGACCGGCGGCCTGGCTTACAGCGACAAACTTTGCGAACGCATAACATCCCGGACGAGCTTCATCGCGCCCATCCTGCGCTATCCCGGCGAGGACGAGATGCAGGCCCTGGCCGAGGGCGCCTGGCGCGTCCTGACGAACCGCGAAACACCTAAAAAATACGGCGCGTAACATAGTGAATTCAATTAAAAAGCCTGAAGTTAGAATAGCTGAAAACGGCTCACTGTCGAGGAAAACTTTTAGCCTCTTATAGTAAACTTAATTTAAACCACTATATCTCTGTCTTTTGCTTTATTGACGGGATCAAAGGGTCTACGGACCCTTTGCGAGGTTTGGGGCAGAGCCCCAAGTCTTTCGGATTTCAGGAAGATCTAAAGGAGGCTTTGCCAATATGGCGGAGGCGACCGGTGAAAGGACCACGATAAGTTACGAAAAGCTCTGCGCCGGCATGACGAACATGCTGGAGCGGGGGCTGGGCTATCCGCGGGAAGGCGCCGACGTCACGGCCAGTGTCCTCGTGGAGGCGGACGCGCGGGGACACGCGTCGCACGGCGTGGCCCGCATCAAAATATACCATGAAGAGGTCCGGGACGGTAAAAACGACCCGAAGGCGACGGCGACGGTCGTTCATGAGACGCCCATCTCTCTGGTCGTGCGGGGAAACAGGGCGCCGGGGTTTCCCACCTCCAAAACGGCGATGGAGAAAACGATCGAAAAGGCGGGGACGAGCGGAACCTGCATGACCGTCGTGCGCGACTCCTGCCATTTCGGGATTGCCGCGTACTGGGCGGAGATGGCCGCCGAGGCGGGCATGATCGGGTGGGCGTTTACCAACACCCTGCGCGCGTCGATCCCAACGTTCGGGCGTGAGCGCCTTCTGGGCACGAATCCCATATGCGTGGCGATTCCCGCGGGGCGCAAACCCCATTTCACGGTGGACATGGCGACCACGACCGTGCCGCTCGGCAAGATCGAGGTCGCGGCGCGGCGCGGCGGCGTCATGCCTGTGGGCTGGGCCGTCGACGAGCAGGGGGCAGACACGACGGATGCGGTTCGCGTGGCGGAGGTCAATCGTTTCGACAAAAGCCCGTTCGGCGGACAGCTCTTCCTCGGCGGGGCGACGGAGACGCTCGGCGGGCACAAGGGCTACGGCCTCGGAATGCTGGTCGAGCTTCTGACCGCCGGCCTCTCGATGGGAACGGCCACGTACGATACCTACCAGGAGGGCTGCGGAATCTGCCATTACTTCCAGGCGACGCGCCTGGACCTCTTCGGAGACCCGGCTCGGATTCAGTCCCATGTGGCCGGGATCCTCGACCGCGTGAAAAACAGCCAGCTGGCAGCAGGTCACGACCGCATCTACACTCATGGGGAAAAGGAGTACGAGCGTCGCGAAAAATCCCTGAAGGAGGGCATCTGGCTGGACCCCGCGACATGGAAGCGCCTCGACGACTACGCCGACCTCTGGGGCCTCGAACACATCGAGCCGTAAGCGCGACGGTCTTTTTGGGAGGACGGATCCACGCCCATCGCTCGCGTACGCCACTTTTGAGCAGTTTATAAAAAGCAGAGAAGGTCGTGCGACATGGAACGGACGCTGGCTTTAAAAATTACGGAACGGGCTGTCGCGTTGAATTTCGAGAGGTGCGGGATCATCGCCGTGGACAGGATGAAGGGCTATGGCGAAAAGGTCGCCGCCCGCATCCGGCGGTTCCCGGAGTCCGAGGGAATGTATGGAAGGTTCATGGCCTTCGCCGACCCCAGGCAGCAATTTCCTTGGGCGCGATCCGTCGTGGTGTGTTCGTGGCGCTACGGCGTCTATCGCGTCCCCGAAGGCCTCGATGGTCGGATAGGCAAGGCGTACCTCTTTGACGAAAGACGGAACCCGCAATCCGATGGCTATCGCGCGCGAACGACGCTGGAGCGGTACATGACGGACGAACTCGGCCTGCGGGTCGCGTCGAGCCACGATTACGGAATAACCTCCTGCCGTTGGGCCGCGATGGCCGCCGGAATCGGCACGATCCGCAGAAACAATTTTTTTTACGGAGACCATGGCTCCTGGTATTCGCTTGTCGTGTTCCTGACGGATGAGGAGATGGAATATATCCACGTCCCGACACAAAAGCCATGTTCCGACGGCTGCAACCTCTGCGTGAAGAACTGCCCCACATCCGCTCTGGCCGAGCCCTACGCCACCTGTGGAACCGCCTGCGTATCCTTCCTGACCAATAAGGCTCGCAACGAAGCCCTGTTTGAAAAACACAGCGCCCAAATCGGCGAGTGGGTCTATGGCTGCGACGTCTGCCAGGACGTTTGTCCCTTCAACAGGGGCCAGTTGTCCGGGGACGAGAAGTTCTCCGGCCTCACGGAACTGGCCGACGCCCTCTCCCTGGAAAAGATCGTGGCTATGGACTACGATTATCTCCGCGACGTGGTAGCCCCAAAGTTCTGGTACATCGAGCCCGAGGACGTCTGGAGGTGGAAACGCAACGCGCTCTTCGCCCTGCGGAACCGCCGGGACGATCATTACGAGGCGGCGTTAAGGACCGCCCGCGAGGACTCCGACGAGCGCGTAAGGGCTCTCGCGGAAAAACTGACCAAAGGGCCGCAGCTTCATTCCTGAAACCCGCGAGCCGCAGGACGTCAACTCCGAACCCAACCCCGAATCGAGACCATACCGAGCCCTGCCGTTTAAAGACCCTGAGGCTCCGGCAGGGGGCCCGGACCTCTGCACCCCTTTATTAAAAGCTCTCATCCCGACCACCGGGGCCTCGAACACATCGAGCCGTCAGTGTGACCGATCTTACTCCTCGCAGACCAGGCCCTGTTCGCTTTCGCCGTCCAGAAAGACGAAGAAGTTTCCCTTGTAGATGCGGACCGCCGGATGTTCGCCAACCTCGTACTCCCGTTTGTCCAGCCAGTCCGCGGCGTAGACGTTGTTGCTCTGCCCCGCGAACACCGGGAGGTAGAGGATGTTGTCGGAGTCCATGTCCAGGAAGAAGTGGGAGCCGTAGGAAAGCTCGGGGTTGAAGTTGTACTGCGGCGCGCTGAGTTCCACCAGACAGCCGCAGTTGTAGATGTCGGCGTACTGGATGGGGACGCCGATGGCGGGGTTTCTGCTGCCCCAGCGCCCCGGTCCGGCGAGGATGTAGCGCG
>JAITPZ010000179.1 GCA_031289165.1 Synergistaceae bacterium | reverse complement strand
GAGTTTTCCCTGACAGTGAGCCGTTTTTAGCTATTCTGGCTTCTGCTTTATATCGTCCGGAGGTGGGATCGTGATCAAAAAGGGTCTGGAACGTTTTCTGGAGTGGATGTCCTCGTTCTTCTTCGCGGGATTGATCGTTGTGGTGCTGCTTCAGGTATTTGCGAGAATGTTTTTGCCCCGATCTCCGCACTGGACGGAGGAGGCGTCCCGCTTTCTGATGCTCTACATGGTGGCGTTCGCGGCGGGGCCGGCGGCCAGAGATCGCGCCTACGTCAACGTCGACGTGTTCATCAACTTCGTCAGGGGACGCCCGCGCGCCCTGATTCAGTTTCTGATCGACGCCGCGATCGCCGCCCTGATGGGGGCCATTATGAGGTACGCCTGGAAGAATGCCCTGATCGGGAGCATTCAGACCTCGGCGTCCCTCGGAATTCCCATGCACTGGATTTTCGGGAGCATGGTGCTGCATTCGGGAAGCATCCTGCTCTACACGATCATGCTCGTTTTCGAGGACGTCAAATCCATTGTGACGGGAGAGGTGGATCATGGTAACCCTGCTCTTTCTTAGTTTCGTCGTGTTCCTTTTTATGGGCATCCCCGTCGCCTTCTCGCTGGGGCTCTCGTCCATGCTCTACCTCACGGGCGCGGGCATTCCGCTGACGGTGATTCCGCAGCGCATGTTCGCGGGCATCAACTCCTTCACGCTCCTGTGCGTGCCGGGCTTCATTCTCGCGGGGAACCTGATGAACCAGGGGGGCATCTCCGACCGTATCGTTCGCTTTTCCAACGCGCTGGTCGGGCATATCCGCGGGGGACTCGCCCTGGCGAACGTCGTGGACTCGATGGTGTTCGCCGGCGTCTCGGGAACGGCCGTCGCAGACGTGTCGAGCCTCGGGGCCATCCTGATTCCCGCGATGCACAGGGACGGATACGACATGGAGTTTTCCTGCGCCGTCACGGCCTCGTCCTCCTGTCTGGGCCCCATCATTCCCCCCTCCATGCCGATGATCATCGCGGGGACGCTGACGGGGCTCTCCGTGGGCAAGCTCTTTCTGGCCGGCGCCATTCCGGGGCTTTTGATCGGATTTTTAATGATGGGGGTCACGTACTGGCTCGCGGTCAAACGCGGATACCCCAAATATCCCAAACCGACGTGGAAGGCCTTCTGGAACGAAATTTTCGGCGGCATCTGGGCCGTGTTCATGATCGTCATCATCTTTGCCGGAATCCTGAGCGGATGGTTCAGCCCCACCGAGGCCTCGATCGTCGCCTGCGTCTACGCCCTCTTCGTCGGGATCGTCATCTACGGAGACCTCAGAATTCAGGACGTCCCCCGGGTTTTGAAGGAGTCCGCGATCATGTCGGCGTCGATCATCACCCTCGTGGCCTTCGCCAACGTATTCGGGTGGATTCTGGCGAGCGAGCAGATCCCGCAGCTCATCGCGAAAACGATGCTCTCCTTCACTCAAAACAGGTATCTGATCATCCTGATCATCAACGTCTTTCTGCTCTTCGTCGGGATGTTCATGGAAACGATCGCGGCCCTGATGACGCTTTTTCCGACGCTTCTGGCCGTACTGAGCCAGGTGGGCGTGGATCCCATCCAGTCCGCCATGATCTGCGTTCTGAACCTGGTGATCGGGCTCATCACGCCGCCCGTCGGCGTGTGCCCCTTCGTGGCCGCCAGCATCGGCAAAATCTCCATCAGCCGCATCGTGAGCGCCAACGTACCCTATCTGTTCGTCTGCCTCCTCGTCCTGATGCTGGTGTCCTACATCCCGGCGCTCTCGACCTGGCTGCCGACGCTTCTGATGCACTGAGAACACAAAAAAATTGTCAGGTCTTTTTTAGAGAAAGGGCCGGGAGCCTGTCGGACGCGAGTTTCCCTTTTACGTATTTCGACCGCGCTCCGGGCGAGGCTCGCGGAAGAGCAGTTTTTCCAGAGCCTGGTCGATGGAGGCCCCCTCGTAGAGGATCGCGTGGACGCCCTCGGCGACGGGCAGCTCGATGCCCGCGCCGCGCGCGTAGCTCACGAGCGCCTTTGTCGTGTGGACGCCTTCGACGACCTGCCCGATCTCCGAGGCGGCTTCCTCCAGGTTCAGGCCGTGTCCGATGGCGATGCCGAAGCGCAGGTTTCTCGAATGATGACTGTAACAGGTGACCATCAGGTCTCCCGTCCCGGCGAGGCCCGCGAGCGTCAGCGGAGACGCTTCCAGCGCCGCGCCCAGTCGCATGATCTCGGCCAGGCCGCGCGTCGCAAGCGCCGCCTTTGCGTTGTCCCCGAAGTTCAGCGCCTCCGCGACGCCGACGGCGATGGCGATGACGTTCTTGACGGCGCCGCCCAGCTCGACGCCCAAAAGGTCGTCGCCCGTGTAGATGCGAAAGTGCGGGCTGTTCAGGATACTCTGCCACTCTCTCGCGGTCTCCTGCGATTTCGAGGCGACGACGACCGCGGTGGGCAGGTTGCGGATGACCTCCTCGGCGTGGCTGGGGCCGGAGAGCGCGCTCCACGAGGCGGGCGATTTCGACAAAAGCGCCTCCTCCGCGACCTGATGCGGCAGTTTCCCCGTAGCGATCTCGATTCCCTTGGCGAGGCTCAACAGTTTTCCGTCATGCGGGTCCCACGCCGTCAGTCGGTCCAGAACGCTCCGCAGACTCTGCGTGGGAACGGCGAGAACGATATGTCGCGAGAACGCCACGGATCTCTCGAAGTCCGAGTCGGCTCTCACGGCGTCGTCGAGTTTGCATCCTCTCAGGTAGCGAGGATTGACGCGCGTCGCGTTGATCGCCTTCGCCTGAGCCGGATTGCGGCACCACAGCCGAACGTCGTGTCCCAGCTGCGCCGCGTGGTTTGCCATAGCGGTTCCAAAGCTCCCCGCCCCAAGTATCGTCAGGTTCATGATGAAAACTCCCCGTCAGAAAGTGATGTGTTTGCCGCCAAATGTTTTTGGCATAATTCTTTGCAGGACGAAAAAAATTTGTCTGAGAAATTCCTGCGCCTGAGCGATAGACTCCTGTGCGTCCTCGTCTGTCAGGATTATTCGGTCGCCATAGTCCGCCTGGTATCTTCGCATTTCCAATTTTCCGTATAAGGTACTGAGTTCTTTCGGGACTATACAGGGATGCACGAAATCCTTCCCAAAGGTTTCTCTGAGTCCGCTGTGAGATCTGCCTGTCTTTCCTTCGGTAGCCAGGAGGGCTGTAGTTGCGTAAAAAACAACGTAATAGGCTCTGTTAACCGACGTTTCCGGGCTTAGAGCCGCTTTCGCATCCACCAGCATACGCTCGGCTTTTTCCATATTATAGACAACGATCTCTTCTATTGTAGCCGCATCCATCGCTTCAGGCGGTCTCTTGCTCTGAAACCTGCTCATAGAGAAGGATTCCCTCCTTCGCGATATTGATCATCAATCCCGTAGTGTGCGCGTGCAGGTAATCTTCCGTGTAAATGATCGGAGAAATCGCAATTTCGTAGAAGGACTCGTCGAACAGATCGCAAGCCAGCGTCATAATCGCGTTTTTGCGTTCGGGATCGGAATTTTTGAGCAGAACGCAGACATCCACGTCGGATTCGAGGGTCTCCTCTCCACGCGCGACGGATCCAAAGAGGACAACCTCCAAAAGGTTTTCACCTTCCTGGTTTTTCAGACGTTCGACAAAACTCGCCACAATATCCCGCTGGTTTTGTTTACGCACCTTGTCGAGCAAAAGTCATCCCCCCCGTCAGAGCTTCGATACCGCATGGCCCATTCAGGTTGTGCCAGGCCAAAAACAGATGCCGCGGCACAAATGATCTTCAGGGTATTCAGGTCTTTTTACTTCTTTCCCGCCACGATCAGGACGATTCCCTCCGTGGCGGCGACTGTGGCGGAGTCGCCCTTTCGCAGCGTCTCCGTCTGTGCCCGTGCCCTCCAGAGTTCGCCGCGGCATTTGACCATTCCCTCCGGGGCCAGGTCCTCGGTGATTTCGACCTCGATGCCGATCATGCCCTGCTGCCCCGTGGTGACTTTTGCGCGCAGGCTTTTGGCGGCCATCAGGGCGAAGAGGGCGAAACAGAAGCCCAGCGTGATCGCCATACCCGACAGAACGCCCATGGAGACGTTCAGGAGTTCCCCACCCGGCGCGCGGAACAGGAAAACCCCTCCGGTGACCATGACGGCGACGCCGAGCAGGCTCAGAATCCCCATACCTCCAACCAGCAGGTCGATTCCCATTACGAGAACGCCCGCGCCGACCAGGGCGATTCCCGCCCAGTTGAAGGGGAGCATTTTAAGGCCGATGCTTCCCAAAAGCAGCATGATGGCCCCCGTTATCCCGAGGACGAAACCCCCGGGCGTGATGACCTCATAAAAGATGGCGAGCATCCCGCCGGCCAGAAGCAGGTAGGCGATGTCGGGGCTGGAAAGGAACTGGATCAGCTTTTCCTGTCCCGTCATTTCGACGTTTTCGATCGCTCCGGTCAGGAGTTCAATCTTCAGGGGGCGTCCGTCGACGATCGCAATTCGGCCGGAGGTGGCCAGAATCAGCGCCTCCAGGTCGTCCACCACGAGATCGACGACGTTTTCCCGAAGCGCCTCCCGTGCGGTCAGGGACAGGCTTTCCAGGATCATCTGCTGGGCCACATCCTCGTTGCGCCCGCGCAGTTGAGTCAGCGAGCGCATCTGGGCCATCAGGTCGTTGGTGACCTTTGTCTTCATGTCTCCCGCCGGGACGTCTTTGCCCGACGCGATGACGGGGTGGGCGGCGCCGATGTTCGTTCCCGGGGACATTGCGGCGA
>JAITPZ010000175.1 GCA_031289165.1 Synergistaceae bacterium | reverse complement strand
TCTATAGACATGGCGAAGGAACTGGCGATGGTTGAGAACAACGATAAAGGGCGTGAGGTTAGAAGGTACTTCATCAAGTGCGAGAAATCTCTAAGGGCAGGTGTTGAAATCCTTGCCGCTAAAGACGCGGAAAAGATGAGGCAGCGGGCCAGACTCCTGGATATAATGAATCGTAACGCCCGTACCCGCCAGGCGCGGATGCTGAAATTCGTGGTCGAATTCTTTAAAGAGATTCTTTCCGATGTCTCTCTGCTGGCCATAGCCGACGAGATCCTGTTACTGACCGCAGGGAAGCGCCTCGTCGATCTTCCCGCCGAAACAGAGTAAAATCCTTCCAGTAGCCTCGCCATCCGGGAGCCGGTCTTTGTACCGCTCCCGGATTTTTTATAGCGGCTTGCATAATCGTGAAGCAGAAAACAGCGCCTAAAAGCTCATGCCACGCGGCAAAACCTTGAGCAAAAAGAGCCAATGCTTCTGGAAGCACATCGGTATGGCAGGTAAAAATTTTAAAAAATTGCCTACTTCTTGCGCTCCGTATATTTGCGCAGAATGGCAATGACTTCAGGGTTGGGATTCCAATGTTCTTCGGCCAGAACCAGTGCTGTTTTACCGTCTCTGTCTTTCGCGGTTACGTCCGCGCCAGTTTTGACAAGTATGAGAACAGCTTCCTGAGCACCGCCGGCACTGAGGGCGCGTATCAACGCGGTCTCTCCTTCGCTGTTCTGGGTGTTGACATCTGCTCCGGCCTCGATGAGGGCGGAGATAATTTTGGGGGTTCTTTCTTCGTTGTAGCATTCTCCATCGACAGCGAACATCAATGCCGTCGTGTCGTAAAAATCGCTCCTAGCATTGACGTCTGCCCCAGCCTCGATGAGGATGTCAATGATTTCCGTATTGCCGTCGACACCCCCGGCGGCGCACATCAGCGCCGTAACTCCTTGGGTATCTTTCGCGTTTACATCAGCGCCGACCTGAAGGAGCGTAGAGACAATTTTGAAGTTGCCGCTCTTGGCGGCATACAATAACGCTGTCATCCCGCCGTCGTCACGCGCGTTCACATCCACTCCGGCTTCGGTGAGGATGGCAACTACTTCCGGATGGCGGTTCTCCGAGGCCCGCATCAGCGCCGTAACTCCTTGGGTATCTTTCGCGTTTACATCAGCGCCGGCCTGAAGGAGCATGGAGACAATTTTGGGGTTGTCGTTCCTGGCGGCATACAATAACGGCGTATTCTCGTCGTCGTCACGCGCGTTCACATCCACTCCGGCTTTGGTGAGGACGGCAACTACTTCTGGATGGCAATTCTCCGAGGCCGCCATCAACGCCGTGTATCCACTATCGTCACAAGCGTTTGTATCCATTCTCGCCTTGATGGCCTCCTTGACCTGACGCAGCGCGCCTGTCTTACACAACTCGATAAATCCCTCTGCCGCGGGGCCTCCGCGCCCCGAGTATTTGTGCAGAACAGCAATGGTCTTCGGGTCGATCCATCTCCTTTCCCTGGCTGACCTCAGGGCGGTTCTGCCGCTGTTGTCTTTCGCGTTGACGTTCGCTCCGGCTTCAACAAGGAGGGAAATGCCTCTCGTGTTCGCGTGCGCGGCGGCTGCCATCAACGCCGTCTTCCCTGCATTGTCTTTGATGTTGACATCCGCGCCGGCGGCAATGAGGACAGAAATCAATTCTGGTGAAGGAGCTGCTATCATTAACGCCGTCCACCCCTGGTTATTCTGCGCGTTGACATCGGCGCTGGCAGCGA
The DNA here is from genome assembly GCA_031289165.1 of Synergistaceae bacterium. Lineage (GTDB taxonomy): Bacteria > Synergistota > Synergistia > Synergistales > Aminobacteriaceae > JAISSA01. Next base: position 20,905 of record JAITPZ010000175.1, on the reverse strand, counting down.
TAAGGGCGGAAATGATTTCCATATTGTCGGTGTACTGAAGAGCCTCCATCAACGCCGTTTCTCTCTGGTTGTTTTTCAGGTTGACATCCGCGCCAGCTTTGATGAGGGCTGAAAAGACTTTCGGGTTGCCGGCCGCGTTGGTCATCATCAATGCCGTCCGTCCATTATTGTCTTGAGCATTGACGTTCGCGCCGGCGTCAATGAGGACAGAAACAACTTCGAAGATACCAAAGCTGGAGGCCCCCATCAAAGCCGTACTTCCATAATCGTCACGCTCGTTAACGTCTGTGCCTGCCTTGATGATTGCTTTGACCTGTTCGGGCGCGTCTGTCTTGCACAACTCGACAAACTGCTGCGCGGTTACCGTCGTGTTCACGAGTTCCCGGACAGTTCTGCCGTCGCTGTCTTTGGCGTTGACATCCGCGCCGGCCTCGATAAGAACGGAAACGATTTCCAAATTTTTGCGATTGGACGCGAGTACCAGCGCAGTGTTTCCTTCATTGTCTTTTGCGTTGACGTCCGCGCCGGAGCCAACAAGGGCGGAAACGACTTTCGAGTTGGAGTTGTACCGGGTGGCAAGCATTAGTGCCGTATTCCCTTCGTTATCCCTGGCGTTGACATCCGCGCCGGCTTCAATGAGGGCAGAAATAAATTCCGGTCTGTCGTTGTAGCGAGCGGCGCGCATCAATGCCGTGCTTCCGCCCGCGTTCTTCACATTGACCTTCGCGCCGAATTTAACGAGGATGGAAACAATTGCCGGGTTGGGGTTGTACTGGACAACACGTATCAGCGGTGTACTTCCTTCGTAATCTTTGGCGTTGACGTCCGCGCCAGCTTTGATGGCCGCATTGATCCCTTCGGAGATTCCGTGCCAGCATAAATTGCTGAACTCATACACGTCCATCGCTGGGGCAGCGCCGACGCCAAACAGTTGGGCGATATTGGTACCGAACCGCAGGTAGACGAAGGACACCTCCACCACCAGCACAAAAATACCAACCTTACGCAACATCTCGATCACACTCCCGGTTTTCTATTCAAAAAGCTCGGTGAATGGGGAAAATGCCTGCCGTGGATCGGTTTCGGCTATACCAGGCTCCTTCTTGCGCTCCTAATATTTGCGCAGGAGGGCAACGATTTTTGGATTAAATTTTTCGTAATTCTTGATTATTTTTACCCAACGCAGTCAAAATGTAAAGTTATACTGCAAACTCTCTGATAATGGCGTCATAAAATCTCCTATAGCCTCGCGCTACGCTAAGTTAAAACGCAAAATTTTAGCGTTTGCAGTATAGCTGGAGCCGCTAGCTCTTTTATGGAGTCCAACCTGCGGTTTTGGGCTGATACTGTGCGCTTTTCCGATCGCGCTGTTTGTGGTGCTATATCTGTTCTGCGGATTTCTTCGTCGGCCTGGATCCCTCCCTCACCTGGTGGATGGGGATCCTCGTCCGAGGTCCCTGGAGCGCGGGGGTTGATTTGGCGCTGAAATGTTACCCGTGGATTATTCTGGTCGTGTCTCTGTGGATCGTGTTTTCCTGCTTCGGCGGCGACGGCATGATATTGAGCGCGGCTCGCGCACGACCGGTCACCAGGGAAGAGCATCTCGAACTCTTCCGCCTCGTCGAGAACACAACCATCATGAGCGGCCTGCCCACTCCCAAAATATACCTGATCGACGACCCGTCGCTGAACGCGTTTGCACGGGGCGAACGCCGCAAACGGCCTCGATCGCGCTGACGGATGGGATCGCCGAAAAACTGGACCGCCTCGAACTCCAGGCGGTAATCGCTCATGAACTCGGGCACATCGGCAACCGCGACACCCGTCTGATGCTCATCACGATCGCCGGCATCGGATGTTTCATCTTTCTGGGCGAGGTGCTGCTTCGAATGGCCGGCGGCCGCAGCAGAGGCAGAGACAAAGACAGCGGCAAAGGCCGGGGGATCATCCTCATCGCGGCGCTCGGATGCCTGGTGTTCGGTTATCTTATAGCTCCGCTTTTGCGCTTCGCCCTGTCCCGCCGCCGCGAGTATCAGGCGGACGCAACCGCGGCGCGAATCACCCATGATCCCGGATCGCTCGCCAGCGCTCTGTCGAAGATCGCGGAGGATCCAAGGGTCGAAGTCCTCGATTCGAGCCCGCTGGTGGGCAACCTGTGCATCGCCGACCCGGCCGGTCAAAACGGTTTTTTGAGTTTTGTGAGCCACCTGTACGCGACGCACCCGCCGGTGATAGATCGGATCCAAACGCTTCAAAAGATGGTCGACGCGAGAGACTGAACCGCGACCGAAAATCCCATCGTGAAGGACACCGGTGCTTATCTTCCAAACAGCAGACTTCCATACGCTCCCATTGTCATAAATCAATTGTCACAAATCAAATGAGAGAAGATTCCAGCGGAGGACATGTCCTTCAGGATGTTATATAATCCGCACCGTCAGTCATACATATAAAGAATGTAAGGATGTGTCGTATTGTTTTCAGTCAAATTGCATTCAATTGAATCGCTGTCGGGGATGTGTAATTTTTGAACGGCGGCGATGCCCGTCATGCCCCGCGCCGCCCGGATAATGATCGACAGATTCCGGAGAGGACAATTCTGCTCATTCGTCATGGCAGGACCGAGTGGAACGACATTTATCGTTTCCAGGGGCGCACCGACGTCCCCCTCAACGAGGAGGGGCTGGAGCAGGTCCGAAAACTGGCGGAGCGCGTAGCCTCATGGCCGCTGGACGCGGTGTACTCCAGCCCTCTGCAGCGGGCACTTCGGACGGCGGAGGCCGTGGCGTCGCGTCACGGGAAGGCGCCCGTCGTCCTGGAGGACCTGGCCGAGATGAACTTCGGCCTCTGGGAGGGGGCGTCCATCAGGGAACTGAGGGAACGCGAGCCTGAGCTCATGCGGGAATGGCTGAGAGACCCATTTTTCAACATGCCGGCCGGGGCGGAAACCTGGGAGGACATCCGCAGCCGCATTTCCCGCGCGATCCGGACGGTCCTCGACTCCGCGCATCGGCACGTCGCCGTCGTCTCGCACGGCGGGGTTATGCGGGTTCTTCTCGCCCTGCTGCTGGACCTCGATCCTCACACCGTGTGGAACATCCGGTCCTCCAACTGCGCCATCAGCGGCATCGAGGTGCGCGGACGCCAGAACCTGCTCGCATTTTCCAACGACGACCTGCACCTGAGGGGCATCCCCGAGGGGGTATCGTTGCCCGTGTGGTAAAATTTAGCAGGTCTCAGGACCGAAATAATACGTTCGATGAGGTAGATTTGTGGAGAGCAGCGGAACGGATACGGATCGTCGGGAATTGAGCCGCGAGGCGGAGAACGACCTGTGGGAGCGTTGCCGGTCGGGGGATATGGCGGCACGCGAAGCTCTCATCGTCGCCTACCGTCCTCTGGTCTTCTGGCTGGCCCGAAAACTGAAAGTGTTTCCCTCTCTGCGACAGGATGCCGTTCAGGAGGGGATGGTGGCGCTGATTGGCGCGGTGGATCGTTTCGATCCAGGGCGTGATTTGCGTTTTTCCACGTACGCGTACCATCGAATCCGAGGGCAGATGATCAACCTTCTGGAGCGGACCGAGCGCCGAACTCCCATTCCCGTGGAGGACGACTGGTTGTTTGTGGCGGACCCCGAGCCTTCGGACGACGAGTGGATGGACGTGGCCAAAAGTATTGGACGCCTTCAGGGGCGGGAGGCGGCGGTCGTTTCCGCGCTTTTTTTCGAGGGCAAGCACCCTCTGGAGGTCGCGGAGGAGCAGGAGATGGACGTTTCTCACGTGTATCGTCTGCGCCGCAGCGCGGTGGCGAAAATTCGATGCTGGCTCGGGATCGACGGCCCCGCTCCGGATGCCATAAAACAACCTCCTTCGGGGATAATGTAACCGTAAGAATGTACCCCGCCAGAGGAGACGAAGAGAATCGTGAACATGCGTTTTCAAATGGAAAGGCGTATTGCCGGAATTGTTCGATGGCTGGAACGATGCCTGAAGGCCTGTAACACGGGGGCGCTGGAGAGTGCGCTGATGGATGTGGAGTGTGCCCGCGTCGATCTCGAATCCCTGAGAAACGAGGTTTGGGCGGAGCTTGAACGCAAAAATGCGGGGAAATCCCGCATGGGCGTACTGGCGGGGACTTTTCGCGTGGCGTCCGTCGCTTTTATGGTCGTTCTCGCAACCGCGACGCCCCTGGCCCGCTTTCAGGAGGTTCGACCCCACCCTGAGCCCGCGGTGAGCCTCGAATGGGTGACGCCCGACGAAAAGGCGCTTTTGAGCAGCCTTCGCAGGCATCTGAGTGAAAGCAACTCCTTTGCGGCCGTTCCGGAACCGGAGGAAAAAGCGGATGCTCCCGCGACTGCGAAAACGACAAAAGCGAAGCCTCCCGTTGCCATGAGGTCCGAAAAGCGCTCTCCCCGAAGCGAAATGAACGCAAAACCGGACAGGATCATGAATGAAAAATCGGGAACGAGCGCCGGCGAAATGACGAACGTTCCCTATGACCGGATAATGATGCTGATGCAGACCGGAGAAAAAGCGCTGAAAAACGAACGGCCGGTCATCACGATAGAACGCGGGGAGACTGAATAAACACCTTTTAAGGAGATGATGGATACGTGAGGGGACGTTGCGTTCATAATGCGGTTCCTGTCCTGGTTATTTTGTTGATAATGTGGACGGCAGGGGGAGCCTTCGCCGCGGATCCCGTGGTTACCTCTGTGGGAGTGAGAGGTAACGAGCAGGTGGCCTCGGGATATATACTGGGCGTCGTGGAGACAAAGATCGGAGACGCGCTGGACAGGGACAGGCTGCAGCAGGACATCGAGGCTATATACAATCAGGGTTTTTTCTCCTTTGTCGACGTGGATCTGAGCACGGTTTCCGACGGGGTCAGTGTCGTCTACTCCGTCAGAGAAAATCCTGTCGTCGAGGACATCGCCTTCACGGGCAACACCATCTACAAAAGCGAAACCCTGATGAAGGAGGTTTTTACCCAGACCGGGAACGTATTCAACCGGGTGTTTTTCCGAAACGACCTCGATCGTATTCAGGATAAATACCACAGAGACGGCTACGTTATGGTGCGCGTCGCGGACGTGAACATCCAGGGTGGCCGCATCGAGGTGCAGATCGTCGAGCCTCGCGTCGGGGAGATCATCATCCAGGGCAACAAAAAGACGAAAACGAAAGTCATCCGGCGCGAGATCAAACTGAAGAGGGGCGACATCTTCAACGTCATCCGGTTCCGCCATCAGTTGGGAAAAATTCAGTCCCTGGGCTACTTCGAGGACGTCAACGTCGGCTTCGACACTCCCGAGGGGCGGGACGACGTCCTGGACCTGATTCTCACCGTCAAAGAAAAGAAGACCGCCTCCATCGGCATCAACGTGGGATATGGTACGGAAACCGGCATCAGCGGGGGAATAACCTTCACTGAGGCCAATTTTGGCGGCCTTGGGCACCAGTTCGACATCGGCTTCGACGAGGGCGACGAGGCCCGTTACTGGGCCACCTACGCCAGTCCCTACATGGACCGGCGCACCTACGGCTGGCGGGTGGGGGTCAACTACTACGACTACGTCGACCAGTACTATTATCACCGCGGAAGGAAGCAGTTCGAGTACGACGAGGTCAATTTTTCGGTGTTCGCCGGACTGGGCAAAAAGTTTGGACGCGAGGAGGAGTGGAGCTGGTTCTTTACCCTGAACTGGCGCGACGTCGACTACAGCAACGTTCATGAGGCCATCCCCAACGCCCTGGACGACCTGACGATGTGGGGCGGGGTCAACTTTTCCGGAGAGCTGCGCTTCTCTCTGGACAGGCGCGATCCCTACGTCTCCTACGCGAAGGGCTGGGTGTGGGATACCACGTTCGAGCAGGCCGTCCAGGTCGCCGGCGGCGAGTATGACTACCTGAAGTACTGGACTCAGCTGCGGTATTACATGCCGCTCAACGGCCTTCTGAGCGACGTCATCGACATCGACAGCATGTGGACGGAGGACAACCCGCTCATTCTGGCGGCCCGGGTTCGCGTCGGATCCTCCACCGCGAGCGACCTTCCGGCCTTCGCGCGCTACTCGCTGGGGGGGATGAGTACGCTGCGCGGCTACCACAGCCGCACCTTCGAGGGCCGGGATGTCCTGCTGGGCAACGTGGAGCTTCGCGTTCCGGTTCAGAAAAATTTCTCGCTGGTGGGGTTTTACGACATTGGTAACGCGGGAAACAACATGGACTGGGACGAGTTTCACGATAATTACGGACTTGGGCTGAGGGTAAAAACGCCGATGGGGCAGATTCGTCTTGATTTCGCCATGGGCGGAGACGAAAACAGGACGTATTTTGGCTTCGGAGAGATGTTCTAAAACAAAACGGGGCCTTTACGGGGCTGTGGTGGTCTCCTGGCTGACTGCAGCCCTCTTTTTTGGCGTATTCCTTTCCGTCGCTTCCCCCTGCGACGCGCTGGCGGTCGAGGGGCTGCCGGAGTGGGTGGTTCCATACGCCATGAGGGGGCTCTCGGCCGTTTGGGACGAGATTCCGCCGACGGGCGGAGGCGATCGTTTCGAGACGCTCGCGCTGGTCGCCCGACGCCTCTTTGCGGGATATCGGGTGACGGTTCAGCGCCTTCCCACGGGTGACGGTCCCCGCGTCCTCTTCGAGGCGCAGAACCCCTCCCTGTGGGAGGTTCGTCTGACCACGCCGGATCTGAGGCCGCCGGTTTCGTCCTGGTTCGCGCGCGACGTCGGGGACATGGGCGGAGAAATCGGGCTTTTGATCGAAGCTCTTCCGGTGGATGCGCTCTCGTGGGCGGACGCCGCGCTTCACGAGCAGGTGGGAAGGATCGTGGAGCGTCGTCTGCCGGGGTGGAAATTTTCGCTTCTGGTGCGCCTGGAGAGGGAAGAGGAAGGGGAAAAAGGGATTCTGCAGCTTTCGTTTCGCCCCGACCAACCCCTCGTTCTGGCGATCACGCCTTCCATCTATTCCTCGACGCTGCCCGTGATGCTCCAGTCGGACCTCTCGGCAAGACTCGTTCCCGGCCTGTCGCCGATTATAGGTCTGCCCGTATCCTGGATCGCCGGGCATCATCGCGATGTGGAAGCGCTGGCTCAGGAATTTCTGGAGGAGCGCAACGCGATCTCGAACACGCGTTCCCGCGTCGAGATCGCGTTCGTTCCGGATCAGATATCCCGCGTGGAGGGCACCGTCAACAGCGAGCGCTTTATCTTTCAGGTGTGGCTGTCGGCCTATGCGGGAATAAAAGGGCGTTACCCCGAGGCGGGGTTGCTTCTGGGGTGGAACACGAAGCAGTTTTCGGGCGTCGATCTGGAGTTCTACAGCGAGACGATCCTCGATCTCGGCGAGTTGGAGGCGACCAGCCGCCTGGGGGGACGCTTCCCCATCGGTAAAAATATTCACGCGGGGATTGAGGTGGAGTGGCCGCAGCAGGAGTTCTGGTATCGTATCTGGTGGAGCGCGGAGCGCATTCGCCGGCCCTACGCCTGGTGGCGCTGGAGTCCCGGGTACGGACACAACGCGGCGCTGGGATACCGCGTCAACGAGTACATCTCGGTCGAGGTCCATTACGACAATCGCTACCGGGACAAACTGGGGCTGAAGGGGATACTGCTGCTGTGACTGTGACGCCGGGCCGTCTCCGGAGCATTTGGCTGTCTTCTGGAACATTTGGAGAAAGGTGCGCAAATGGGATTACACACGATGAAAGATATACAGAAAGTTAAGACATGCGGACCCATATCGAATTAAGGCTTTCGGAGCTGGCCCGGAAGCTGAACCTTGGCGTTGTGGGAGACGGGGATCCTTTCGTGCGCGGGGTGGCCTCTCCCGGCGAGGGGGGGACGGACGTTCTCTGCGTGATCTGGGATGAAAAGCATCTGGCGCTCGTGAAAACGGACGTCCCTATTCTGGGAAGACCCGAGTTTTTTTCGGACGGGCGCTCCGGGCTCGTTTCCGAGAATCCGCGAACGCTGCTTCCGCCCCTGCTCGCGATTTTCGAGCCGCCCCGCCCCGCGCTCCGGGGCGTACACCCGTCCGCCGTCGTCGCCCCGGACGCGCGGATCTCCGATGACGCATGGATCGGGCCCTGTTGCGTCGTGGAATCCGGCGCCGAGGTCGCGAGTGGCGCGTATCTCGTCGCCGGCGTCTGCGTGGGGCAGGAGGTTTACATCGGCGCGAACACCGTTCTCGAGCCCCATGTGGTTCTGATGCGGGGAACGCGCGTTGGCGCGAACTGCCTTCTGCACGGGGGCTGCGTGCTGGGCTGCGACGGGTTCGGTTTCATCAGATCGGAGACGGGCATCGTCAAAATTCCTCAGATCGGAAACGTCGTCGTGGAGGATGACGTGGAGATCGGAGCGTGTAGCTCCATAGACAGGGGAACCGTCGGAGACACCGTCGTGGGACGCGGAACGAAGATCGACAACCAGGTCCAGATCGGCCACAACGTTCGACTCGGCAGGGACTGCCTCATCTGTGCCATGTCCGGCGTCGCGGGAAGCTCTGTCGTGGAGGACGGCGTCACGATCTCCGCCGAGGTCGGGGTTACCGACCACGTTCGGGTCGGCAGGGGGGCCCTTCTGGGCGGCCGCTCCGGCGTGACGAACGACATCCCCGACGGCGCCGTCGTTTCCGGCTTTCCCGCCCGCTCTCACCGCGAGGCGAGGCGGGCTCTCGTTCTTTCGACCCACCTGCCCGAGCTTTTCGAGCGCGTCCGACGCCTGGAACGCCGCGGCAGAGACGAAGAGGGAAAGAAGAAATGAAGTATCGTAAACTGACGGGGTCTTTTTTCTTCGAGGGAAAGGGGCTGCATTCGGGGCGGGAGTCCCGTGTTACGATCGAGCCCCCGGACGCCGAGGGCCTGACCCTCTGCGCCGGAGGGGCGGCTCTGCCCCTTTCCGAACTGGCTCTGGAGGGCAGCGGGCGCGGATCCGACCTCATTTTCCCCGATGGAAAACGGGTGCGTACCTGCGAGCACGTTCTGTCCGCGCTCACGGGCCTGGGGGTCTGGAGCGCGCGGCTTTCGGTGACGGGCGACGAGATGCCCGCGCTCGACGGCTGCGCCTTCACCGCGGCACAGCGCGTCATGGAGCACTCGATTCCCTGCGACGAGGGGCCCGCTCCGCTTTTTTTGCAGCAGCCCGTCCATGTCGGAAACCCGTCCCGTTTCGTCGTCGCGTTACCTGCCTCGACCTTTCACATCACCTGCGTGATCGAGTACGAGGCGCAGTCCATAGGAACGCAGATTCTGGACTACGAAGGAAGTGGGGACTATCTGAATGCGATCGCTCCGGCCCGGACCTTCGCGATGGAGGAGGACGTCGAGGCCCTGCGCGCGGCCGGCATGGCCCTGGGGGGATCGACAGACAACGCCATCCTCGTGAAAAAATCGGGGATCGAGACGAGAGGCGGACTGCGTTTTTCCGACGAGTTCGTCCGCCACAAGACGCTCGACCTGATTGGCGACCTCGCGAACCTGGGGCGTCCGTTGGTCGCGCATATCGTCGCCGTCCGGGCCGGACATGTGCTGCACCTGCAACTGGCGGAAAGGCTTCGCTCGCTCCTGCACAGGGCGCGATAGTTTCTCGCGTCATATTTTCGCATCAATATTCTGGGGGTTTTTGTATGGATATCACGGAAATCATGAAGACGCTGCGCCACCGCTACCCCTTCCTGATGGTGGACCGCATCGTGGAGTACAGTGAAAATTACGTCGTGGGCTATAAGAACGTCACGATCAACGAGCCCTTCTTTCAGGGACATTTTCCGAGGCAGGGAGACCTTTCGGAGGAGCCGGTGATGCCCGGCGTGCTGATACTGGAGTCCATGGGGCAGGTCGCGTCGATTCTGGTCGCCGTGCGCCTGGGGAAGCTGCAGGGGGGGATGGTCGCCTTTCTGACGGGCGTCGACAAGGCGCGCTTCCGCAAACCCGTTCGTCCGGGGGACCAGCTCGTCACCCGGGCCGAGCTGTTGAAGGTCCGCGGTTTCGTCGGCAGGGCAAAAGTCCGGGGTTACGTGGACAACGTCATCGTGGCCGAGGGCGAATTCAGCTTCATGGTCGCCCCGACCCTCAAAAAGGATATGAGAGAGGAGGGCGAGGACGAATGAGTCGCGTCATTCATCCGACCGCCGTCGTTTCCCCCGACGCGGAGCTGGGCGACGACATCCTCATCGGCCCTTACTGTCTCGTCGAGGCGGGAACCTCCATCGGCTCCGGAACGATTCTGAAGGCTTACGTCAGCGTGCGCGGGGCCGTCTCGATCGGTGCGAACTGCCGGATCTGCGAGTACACCTGCCTGGGCGGCGAGCCGCAGGACCATGGCTACAGGGGGGAAAAATCCAGCGTTCGCATCGGTAACGGCAACGTCATCCGCGAAAACGTGACCATCAACCGGGCCACGGGCGAGGGATGCGAGACGGTCGTGGGCGACGACTGTTTCATCATGGACGGCGTCCACCTCGCGCACAACGTGCGGCTGGGCAGCAACGTCACCATCGCCAACAAGGTGGGACTCTCCGGTTTCGTGACCGTGGGCGACAACACCGTGTTCGGCGGAATGGCGGGCGTGCACCAGTTCGCCCGCATCGGAAGCTACTGCATGATCGGGGGAATGTACCGCGTCTCCAAGGACGTGCCGCCTTACACCCTGGCGTCGGGCGAACCGCTGCGCCTGATGAGGCTGAACTCCGTGGGCCTGAGACGCGCCGGGTTTTCCCCGGAAACGCGACGCCGGATCGAGGCGTTCTATCGCGAGCTTTACGACAGAAGCACGCTTTTCACCCGATCTCTGAGGGCGGCCCTGGAAAAGAAGGACTCCTTTATTCCCGAAATTCAGCGTATCCTCGAATTTTACGAGGGATCGAAACGGGGCGTCACTTTCTGGGGCAGAACCGCCTCGAAGAGAAATCGCAGCGAGGACGAGTGAACAAAAAAGAAGAATGAAAACCTCATGCCCGGGCCTGCGCATACTGGATCGCCTCGTTCTGGGCGAAATGGCGGGACCCTTCGTTTTTGGAATACTCATTTTCACGATGATCTTCGTGGCCGGAGATCTCCTTTTTCAGGCGGCGAAGCTGATCATCGACAGGGGGGCCTCCCTCGGCGTGGTGGTGCGGCTGTTCGTGTACCGGCTGCCGGGGGTGGTGGCTCTGACGCTGCCGATGTCCTCCCTTCTCGCAACGCTTCTGGGCATGACGCGTCTGTCGGGCAACAGCGAGCTGGTCGCGCTGAAGTCCCTGGGGATCTCCTTTTACAGGATTCTCCGGCCCGTCGTCCTCGCCTCCGTTCTCGTGGGCGCGGGGGCGCTTCTCTTCAACGAGACCGTCGTCCCGTTCGCCTCGGAGGCCGCCGACAGACTGATGCGCTACGAGATCCTGAAAAACCAGGCCTCGGCCCTGCAGGAAAAGGTCTTTCTGCGCGACGAGAGCGGGGGGGAGTTGCGGCGCGTTCTCTACGTCGACCGGCTGGACACCGCCGCGGGCACGATGAAGGACGCCATGGTGCACGAGTTCGATAAGGGGCGTCTGGCGCGCACGTCGCTCGCCCAGAGGGGAATATGGAAGGATGGCGAGTGGTGGATCGAGGACGGGCAGGTATTCGAAGTCACAGAAAAGGGCCTCGTTCGCCTGCTGTTTCGCTTCGACCGCCAGAAGCTGGCGCTCAACCTCTCGCCGGAGCAGCTGCGGCGCAGGACGCGGCGCCCCATGGACATGAGCGTCCGGGAGCTGTGGGACTATATCGTGCAGGCGCGGATAGCGGGAAGCAACCTGTCCCCGCTGTGGATGCTGTTCCACCTCAAGCTGGCCGTTCCCTGGGCGTGCATCGTCATGGCCGTCCTGGGCGCGAGCTTCGGGGCGACCCGCCAGGGGCGCTCGGGGTCCGGTATGGGGTTCGGGATCAGCGTCGCCCTCGTGTTCGCCTACTACGTCGTCATGTCGCTCTGCAGGGCGCTCGGCGAGGCGGGCAGCATGGCTCCCCTTCCGGCCGCCTGGACGCCAAACGTCGTTTTTCTCGCGCTGGGCTTTTTCTTCGCGCGAAAGGTGGACTGACATGCCTGAAAAAGAGACGAACGTACTCAGATTAAAGAAAACGTCGAGCGCCTCCTTCGGGAGGGCCAGCGAGTCCCGGGGGCGAACGGGTTCCGCCCCCCTGAGCCTGATATGAAAACGGCTTTAATCGCGGGGGATGGGGTTCTGCCCGTCGAAATCGCCAGGCGTCTGACCGAGCGGGGCGCCGCCCCCCTCGTGATCACCCTGCGAAGCGACGCGGACTCCTTTCGCGGCATCGCCGACCCGCTGGTGCGCTTTCGTTACCCCAGCCTCAGCCGGGTGCTGCGAGAACTTCGGCGGCACGGCGTCGGGGACGTCATCATGGCCGGGGGCGTCGCCAAGAAGCTGATCTACGTTCCGGCGCTGTTCGACCCTCTCTTTCTGAAGCTCATCGCGAAAAGCGCGCGGGACGATCACTCGCTTCTGGCGTCCGTCGTGGCGACCATCGAAAGCGAGGGGTTCTCCGTGCTGCCCTGTCAGGACATCCTTCCGGAGTTCCTCGCCCCGGAGGGGCAGATGGGACATCGCCCTCCGACGGAAGACGAGAGACGGGACTTCGAGTACGGAGCCTCCATTCTGAAGGTGACCCTGCCCTGCTCCTTCGGCCAGGCCGTGGTGGTGGCCGGCCGGGCCGTCGTCGCCATTGAGGCGATGGAGGGGACGGACGCCATGATCGGGAGGGCCGGCACGCTTGTCCGGAAGGGCGTACTCGTCAAGATGATGCGCGTGGATCAGGACTCCCGGTACGACCTGCCCACGGTGGGGCTTGCGACGGTGGAGAACATGGCCCGCTCCGGCCTGACCTGTCTCGCGGTGGAAGCCCGCCGGACGCTGATTCTCGACTCCGAGGCCGTGTTCGACGCGGCCCGCCGCCACAACATCGCCCTGTGGGGCCTGCCGTGCCAGGCAATGTGATGCCGTCCGACACGACGCCGCTGTCGATTTTCCTGAGCTGCGGCGAGATCAGCGGCGATCTTTACGCCGCGGACCTGACGGAGGAGCTTCTGCGTCAGGTTCCGGCGCTCGCGGGCAACGTCTGGGGCATGATGGGCCCGCGCACCGTCGCCGCGGGGGGCGACGCCGTGTGGAGCTACGAGGAGCTGAAGCTCATGGGCATCGCGGAGGTGCTCCCCGCCGTACCGCGCCTCCTCAAGCTGCGCAACCGCATGGCGCGCTCGATTCTGGAGCGCAACCCCTCCGCCGTGGTCGTCGTCGACAGCCCGGACTTTCATCTGTCCCTGGTGAAAAAACTTCGACTCTCCGGCTACCGGGGGCTCGCCGTTTGTCTGGTCACCCCTACGGTGTGGGCCTGGCGAAGCGGAAGGACGAAGCTGCTGCGCTCCTGTTTCGACATCTGCCTGCCGCTCTTCTCCTTCGAGCATGAATTTCTGCTTGAACGGGGCGTCGCTTCGATGTGGACGGCCCATCCTCTGGTCGAGGCCCTGAAGGGTTACGAGGCCCCGGCGGAGCTGGCGGACCGCTATCGGGGCGAGCGCGTCGTCGCCCTGATGGCCGGAAGCCGGGGCTACGACATTCGCTATCACCTGACGCAGCTGATCGGGACGGCAGCACTGCTGAAAGGGGACGGATTCCTTCCCGTGTTCTCGATCGCTCCGGGCCTTTCCCCCCCGCTCCGGCGGGAGTTGCGGGAGCGCACCGCGGGCTTCGAGAGCTGGGATGGAGAGGGACGGGGCCTGATGAAGGCCGCCCTGGCCGTCGCGGGCGTCAGCGGGACGGTCGCCGTGGAGGCGATGCTGCTGCGCCGCTTCATGGTCGTGATCTACAATGGAAGAGGCATCTCCTGGCTCATCGCGCGCGCCCTCGTTCGCATTCCCTGGATATCGATCCCCAACTACCTGACCGACGGGCCCGTGTATCCTGAGCTTCTGAAGGGCGAGGCGACGCCGGAGCGGATCGTGTGCGAGCTGCGCCGATATCTGGACGACCCCGCGAAAAAGGCGGAGATCGACCGAAAACTGGAGGGGGGACGCCGCGCCATGGGAAGCGCGAGAGCGGCCATTTTCTGGGCGGAGTCCATACTGAACGCGCTGGACGGAAAGGCTTTGTCGCGGTCGCGGGACCCCGAAAAGATCACAGGGGGTCGTGGACCCCTTGACCCCAATTATGGGGATCAGGTTGTCGACATTGATTTGACAGGGGGGAGATCTTAGACCTTGAGGATTTCGCTTTTGACGAACGGGCCCGGTGAGCTTTGGGACTGGGCTCGCCCCATGATTATGGAGCTTCGCAAACGGGGACACTCCATCTCGCTGTGGCTGCTTCCCTGCCCCTACGCCTCGGGCAGCGAGCGCAGAGTGGCGTCGGGACTGGGCGTCGACAAGCTGGAGGGGCCCCTCAGCGGTCCCCGAATCTGGAGCGCCCTCGGCCAGGAAAAGACGGACTGCGTCCTGCAGCTCGGGGGCGACCTGATGTTCGGGCGGCACATCGCGAAGCGCGCGCAGGTCCCGCTGTTCTGTTACGCCTACGGCCCCAAGAAGGGGATGGAGGACGCGCGGTGCTTCACGGCATGGCCCCGGACAGCGATGAACATGCCGGGCGCCCGCGTCATCGGGGACCTGGTTCGGGACGCCCTGGCGCTCGACACGGGGACGACCTCCTGGGGTCAGACGGGCGAACACCGCCTTCTGCTGTTTCCCGGCAGCCGCCCCGCCATTCGCCGCCTCTCGCTCGCGTGGCTCTCGACCATCGCCGCGCAGGTGAGGGCCCTCATCCCCGACCTGGAGGTCGGGACGCTCTTCTCCCCCTTCGTGCGCGACGACGAGCTCCCCATGTGGAGCGACGCGGGACTCAACCCCCTCAGAGTCGGCGCCGGCGTCGCGATGAGGGTCGCGGACTACGCGCTGACCCAGCCGGGGACGAACACGCTCGAGATGATGTACTGCGGACTGCCGGCGCTCGTCGCCGCGCCGGCGGATTTCCTGAAAGCCGTTCCCCTGAGCGGCCTGGTGGGCTTTCTTTCCTCGCTGCCCCTTATCGGCGTCACGCTCCGCAGGTGGGGACTGCTGCGGCACATCGCGCGCAACAGCGGCTTCCTGGCCCTGCCCAACCGCCTCGCGGGCCGCATGATCATGGACGAAATGTATGGCGACCTCACGCCGCAGGCGCTGGCCGAAAGCATCGCCGCCTCCCTCCGCGACGCCGATAAGCGCGCGCGCCTGTCCGGAGAGCTTCTGGCCCTCCCGGGAGAGGGCGAAGCGGCCTCGCGGCTTGCGGACGCCATGGAGGCCGCGGTGTGACCCATTCCCGGAGTACCCTTCTCCGGCTGGGGAGCTACGCTGCGCCCTGTGCCGGAACCCTGATGCAGGCCCTCTTCTGCATGATCGCCGCCTCCGGCCTGAACGTCCTTCCTCCCTGGCTGTTCCGGAGCGTGGTGGACGACGTTCTGATCTCCAAAAACATGACCGTGCTGAACGCGCTGTGCGTGAGCGTCGTCGTGATCTTCGCCCTCAAGGGGGCGGCGCTCTACGGGCAGCACTGCCTCATGAGCCGGGTGGGGCAGCTCGTGGTCATGGACGTTCGCGTGGCGCTTTACGATCACATGCAGCGCATGTCCCTGCGCTATATCCACGCCTCGCGCGTGGGCGAGCTGATGAGCCGGATCACGGGCGACGTGGCGACGCTCCAAAGCCTCGTCACGACCACCTTCGTCAACCTGGTCGTCAACGGCGTGACGTTCGTCGGGATGCTCGGGTTCATCTTTTACATCAACTGGCGCCTGACCCTGATCACGATCACGGTGCTGCCCCTCGTCGCGTGGCTGCTGACCTTCGCGGCCCGACGCCTCCGCACCGCGGGACATCGGGTTCAGGAGCGCCTGGCCAACCTGACGGCCATCGTGCAGGAGGCCTTCTCCGCCATCCGCGTCGTGCGCGCGTTCGCGACGGAGGAGCTGGAACTCGAACGCTTTCGCGGGGGCAATCTCGAAAACTTTGAGGCGCTGCTTCGCGCCGTGCGCATACAGGCGCTGTTCGCCGGCGTCATAGAGGTCTTTCTGATCGTGGCCCTGGCGGTCGTGTTCTGGTTCGGCGGGCGCGACGTCCTGCGCGGGGAACTGTCGCCCGGCGAACTCGTGGCCTTCATCGGCTACATCGCCTTTATGGTGCAGCCGATTCGCGTATTCATGAACGGCATGAACTCCCTGCAGACGGGCCTTGCGGCGGCCGACCGCATTTTTTCCGTTCTGGACACCCCCACCGAGGTGACGACGGGCGCGACCCGCTCGCCCGGCCGCATCGCCGGGCGCGTGACGTTCGAACACGTCTCCTTCTCCTACGTCGAGGGGCAGGAGGTTCTGAGGGACATCGACGTCGAGATAAAAGAGGGCGAAAAAATCGCCATCGTCGGCCCCACCGGGTCGGGAAAGTCGACGCTCGTCGACCTCATCCCCCGCTTTTACGATCCCACGTCCGGCCGCGTGCTGATCGACGGACAGGACGTGTCCACCCTGCTGCTGCCCGACCTGAGAAAGCAGATTGGCATCGTTCCCCAGGAGTCGGTGCTGATGAAGGGGTCTCTGACGTTCAACATCGCCTACGGCCTGCCCGAACTCGCCGACGCGCGCACGGAGACGGCCCGAATGGAGATCATTCGCGCCGCGGCGAAGGTCGCGGGCATCGACGACTTCATCATGGGGCTGCCCGACGGATACGAAACCGAAGTGGGCGAGCGCGGCGTCACCCTCTCGGGCGGACAGCGCCAGAGGACGGCCATCGCGCGCGCCGTCGTGCGCGACCCGCGCATCCTGATTCTGGACGAGGCCACGTCCTCGCTCGACCTCGAGGTGGAGCGCCAGGTGCAGGCGGCCATGAACCGCGCGATGGCGGGCCGGACGTCCTTCATCATCGCGCACCGCCTCTCGACCGTGCGCAACGCCGACCGCATCCTCGTCCTGGAGGCCGGACGGATCGTTCAGGAGGGCAGCCACGAGTCGCTCCTCCGCGCCGGCGGCCTTTACGCCCGCCTCCACCGCCTTCAGTTCGACAGCCGGGACTCCGCCGGGAACGCTCAGGGATCGTGGACCCCTGACCCCCGATAGCCAGGGTTGATGCTTCGGGTGAAGTTTCTCTCGTTTCTCCAAAAAAAGATTTCTTTTCTGATGTGGAGCTATATGGATTTTGTTCGGTGGGGAGCGGGCAGGTCCCGTTTTTCGGCGTGGCTTCTGCTCGTCCCCGCTTCCTGGGGCGCTCAGCTGTCGGCCGGGGTTCTGGATTTTCTCTGCCGACACGGCCTGAAACAGATTCGGGAACCCGTCATACCCGTCGTCAGCGTCGGAAACATCACCTACGGCGGAACCAACAAGACGCCGTTCGTGGAGATGCTCTGCCGGATGATGAGGGAGCGGGGCGTCTCCGTGGGGATCGTCAGCCGCGGCTATGGCGGCGCGAACTCCGACGTTCTGGTGTTCGACGCCGAAAAGGCCGACCGGCGCGTCGTCGGGGACGAGCCGCTGCTGCTCTCCGCGCACCTGCCCGACGTTCCCGTGGCGGTCTCGCGCGAGCGCGCCAGGGGACTTCCGGAACTCCAACGCCGGGGCGTCGAGCTTGCCATCGCGGACGACGCGTTCCAGCATCGCCGCATGAACCGGGACGTGGACGTGGTTCTGGTCGACGCGGCCTGTCCTTTCGGGAACGGGCATATGATTCCCGCCGGCATTCTGCGGGAGCCGCCCAAAAACCTGCGGCGCGCGCACATCGTCGTCATCACCAAGGCGGAGCAGATCGACGCGGCCGATCTGGACGCGCTTCACAGCAGGCTTTCCGAGTACGTGCCCCGGGAGCGCATCTTCGACGCGCGCCTCACGGTCCACGATTGGGCGCTGTGGGACGGCGAGGCCCTTCGCCCGTTCGATGGGACGCCGCGGGGGTGCAGAGCGGTGGCCTTTTCCGCCATCGGCAACCCGGACAGCTTCGTCCGCTCTTTGAGGCGGGAGGGCGTGGACGTCGTCGACGAGCGTCATTTCCGCGATCATCACCTCTACACGACCGCCGACATGGAGGAACTCGCGGGCCTGATGCGCGGCCGGGGCGAATTTCTCGCCTGCACCGAAAAGGACGTCTACAACCTCCCCGCCTCCTGGAGGCCCCGTTTTCCCCTGATCGTGCCGCGCGTGGCGACCGTCCCGGACGAGCCGGAACGCTTCTGCCGCGCCCTGATCGACTGTCTGCGTCCGCGTCTCGTCGTCGCGTCCAACGGTTACGGCGAGGACGCCATAGGGGTGCTGATGGCGCGAAAGCTGCGCGACGCCTTCCCGGAGGCGGAGGTCCTGGCCTTCCCCCTGGTCGGGCGGGGCGAGCCCTACAGCGCGGAGGGTTTTGCCGTGAAGTCCGCCCCCTCCATCACCCCCTCCGGCGGAGTGGTCAAGTATCGCCTGCGCGACCTGTGGGGGGACATCCGCGCCGGCCTGTTCGGGCATATCCGCGAACAGCAGCGGGCCTGGAGAAGGATCGCGAATACGGTCCGCACGCCCGTCTGCGTGGGCGACGTCTATCTTCTGCTGCACACGCTCTGGGGGCAGGGCATCGCGCCGCTCTTCGTCGCGACGGCCAAGACGGTCCGTCTCAGCGGCCACTCGCGTCTGGAGCGCTTCATCATTCGCCATTTCAGCCGCCGAACCTGGACGCGCGACCGGGAGACCGCCGATCAGCTCACCGCCTCGGGGGTCGACGCGGCCTATGCGGGCAACCCCATCATGGACCTCCTGGACGACGTCCCCGTTCCCCCGTCGACCGCGCCCCCGGGTTCGTCCGCCGCTCCGCGGGTCATGCTCCTGCCCGGAAGCCGCCTGCGCGCCTACGACGACGTCCGGCTGCTCCTGGACGCCGCGGAAAAACTGCAGCCGCGCAGGCCGTGCAGCTACGTCATGGTCCTGGCGCCGACGATCGAACTTCCCCGTCTGCTGCGTTCCTGCGAGGGCTGGAGCCCGACGGGGACGGAGACGCTCTCGAAGGGCGGCATACACATTCACCTGCACCACGGCGACGTCTCGACCGCCGCGCCGGGCACGAACCTGCTGATCGGACTCGGCGGCACGGCGAACCAGCTCTGCGCCGGCATGGGGATCCCGGTTGTCGCGATCGACGAAAAAGGCAAGCGCGTGCAGAAAAAACTTCTGGAGGACTCCGAAATTCTCGTCGCCCCGACGCCCGACGCGCTGGCTGACTGCGCGTTCAGGATCCTGACGACCCCCGAACTCCACAAAAAAATGAGCGACGCCGGCCGCTCCCGCATGGGCGAACCGGGCGCCCTCGACGACGTCGTCCGTCACATCGAAGAGCACCTCGGCTGGAGGCTCCGCTGCAGGCTGTACGCCAAACTGACCTTCTGCGAGACCGGCCGGGGGAATAAAAAAACGTAAGTCAATTTTTACATTTTCCGTAAAATTTTCCCGAGCGGAAACCTCTCACCAGTACTCCCCTGCCCCTCCGGGACTGGTTGCAGCCATTATTTCCATATTTTTATTTCCATATTTTGATCCCGTTACCCCGTATGCCACATCCGCCCCCGTTATTGGGGCGGCGCTTGCGCCGGCGCTTTCGAAAGCATATAATTGCAGTCAATGAAAGCGAAGGAGGTTTTGCTATGGCGATCCTGACGGTGCGTAATGTGCCGGACGAGGTACACCGCGCTTTGCGTATGCGAGCTGCCGCACACGGGCACAGTATGGAAGCGGAAGTCCGTGAAATTTTGAAAAGTACGTTGAAATCGGAGCGGCGTGTACAAATGGGCGAGGCACTGATGGAGCTAGCTCAGCGGCTGAGACTGACAAACGATGATTTTACTGTGTTTGAACAGGTTCGTGACAGGATTCCGGCGGAGCCGATGAGGTTTGAATGATTGTCCTGGATACAAATGTCATTTCCGAGGCGATGAAATCGGAACCCCACCCCGCTGTGCGGGCATGGCTGAACGAGCAGCCCGCTGAAATTCTGTACCTGTCCAGCGTGACGCTGGCTGAACTGCTGTTCGGCATTGGAACGCTGCCGCAAGGCCGGCGCAGAAATGTCCTGACCGAAATGCTGGGCGGTATACTCGAGTTATTCGATAATCGCGTGCTGCCGTTCGACACAAAAGCCGCCCGGTGCTACGCCGAACTGGCAGTAAAAGCCAGAGCGGCCGGCAGGGGGTTTCCAACGCCCGACGGATATATTGCCGCTATTGCCGCCTCCAGAGGATTTATCGTGGCAACCCGTGATACCGCCCCTTTTGAAGCGGGAGGGATCACTACAGTCGATCTCTGGAAGAATCAAAATCAACAGGAGCCGAAATGATGTCGTACTTTCGATGGATGGGCGATGATTGCTCGCGGAGTATAAACTGTACTTTGTTTTTTGACCAATAGATATATTAGTCTGAGAAAGAATATAAAATTCAGTAATCTAAAGTATATTGACAATGAATGTATAATCTATGTAATTTGCGGGAGAGTTTTGTTTGAGAACGCGGTGTCGCTGTCGGGTTCCCTTTGGTGTTTTGAACGCTGGGAATACGGAGAGGGGTTAAGGGGATGAGGCGTCGAACGCGCTTCGAAGAACCGAAATCCATGTTTGCCCGTAATTTGCCTCTCGAAACCTTGCATTGACGCCGATATTTATGTAGAATTCCAAATATTAAAGGATCAGAGCCATCAAAAGCGAAGGAGCTTCTAATTTTTTCGAGGGGAGGAATTTTTCAGGCCGCGTTTTGGAAAGGGCGAAGAGTTTTGTAAACGGCTAAGTTGAATGAAAACGGAACGAAAGGCAGGTTGATAATTTTGAAACGCACGGGTTTTAAGGGAATTTTGTTTTTTCTTGTGTTCGCGTTGTTAGTTTATATGGGGGGGGGGGGTATGG
>JAITPZ010000110.1 GCA_031289165.1 Synergistaceae bacterium | reverse complement strand
AAAGATACCATATTCACGATTGCTTAATTTGTAAGGGTTTCCCACTCTGATCTCTCCAAATCTTAAAAAGATTAGGAGAGAGTATAAAACCTCCTCTGCAATTTGTATACCTTTTCTGTTTTCTCTCTTTCCCACACTATACGCGAAGGAACCAAAAATAATATATCAACATGCCTGCAAATATTTTTAAAAAACGAGAAAAGCCTGTATTTTAAAGAATTCTGTTTTTTGGATGGGTGAACTTCCGTTGAAAGGGACGATTTAGAGGGAAATTAAGGCCAAATGGCTGAGTGAAAGACCTTTCTTTGTCAAATTGCAGGGTTAAAACATACATCCCTGGTAAAACTAAAACAACTCTTTCAAGGGGTCGTGGACCCCCTGACCCCATTATTGAAAAATCGAAAAACGCGCGAAAAGCCAAAAAAATTCAGGATTTTCGCGCGTTTTGCCGTTCAGCGTTTTTTTGCTTCTCTCGCTTCCTCGATGATCTTTCTGCTCTCGGAGGCGTTCTTGAGGAGCGCGTATTCGTAGGCGTTTCTTCCCGTGTTGTCCGTCAGGGTGTCGATCGCTCCCGCCTCCAGAAGGATCCGAACCACTCCGGCGTTGTTGTAGGATGCGGCGACCATCAGGGGCGTCGTTCCTCCTCCGTCGGGGACGTCGACGGGGCTTCCCCTCTCGAGGAACAGGCGAACGACGCTCTCCCCATCCGCGCTCCGCGCGGCGAAGTGCAGGGGTGTCCAACCGACCATATCCCTGGCGTTTATGTCGGCTCCCGCGTCGAGAAGCCGCTTCGCGGTCTCCGGGGTTCCCCGAAGCGCGGCGTGCATCAGGGGCGACGTGTTGTTGAGGTCGGGCGCGCCGACGTCGGCGCCGGCTTTGATCAGAAGGTCAATCGCCTCGATGTTCTCCTCGTGCGACATGACGGACTGCGCGAGAGGAGTGACTCCGTCGAGGTCCCTTGCCCCCAAGTCGGCGCTCAGGGCCAGAAGGCTCTGTATGCCCTCGATATTGCCCACGGAGGCGGCAACCATCAGGGCCGTCATGCCCTCGACGTTCTTCCGGTCCACGGACGCGCCGTGCCGAGCCAGCAGCTCGAAAATTTCGGGGTCTTTCAACCTCTGGGCGGCCAGCATCAGAGGCGTCAGGCCGTCCCAGGTGGCGACGTTGGGGTCGGCGTTCCCCTTCAGCAGGACCTTCATCGAGGCGGCATCGCTGACGCTGACCGCCTCCATCAGGACGGTTATGGAATCCAGAGCGGCCCGGTTGGGATCTCCGCCCAACTCCAGAATATGCCGGAGGGTCTCCGGTCCGGCCTGAGAATTGACGACGATCGTCAGGGGCGTCAGGCCCCGGCGCGTGGTCTCGTTGATGTCGGCCCCCGCCCTCGTCAAAAGCTCAAGAATCTCCCTCGGCGCCCCCCTGGATGCGGCGTGAAGCAGTGGCGTCCAGGAATTGCGGTCCCTCAGATCGACCCTGGCTCCGGCGCTCAAAAGATACCGGACCGCCTCGACGTTCTTCTGCCTGCAGGCCTCGATCAGCGGTGTGTTCAGCGAGGAGTCCATCGCGTTGGGGTTGGCCCCCGCCTCGACGAGGGCCTTCAGGACGTCCGGCGGCGCTCCCTCGCGGGATGCGGCCAGCAGGATGGCGCTTCTGTTCTGATCGTCCTCGGCGTTCACGGCGGCCTTTCCTTCCACGAGTACGCGGATTGCCGGGGCGTCCGCGCCGACCGATACTGCGGTCATCAGGGGCGTGTAGCGGTTCTTCCCGCGCACGGCGGCGTTCGCGCCGGCCTCGATCAGGAGGCGGAGGACCCCGGTCCGCGGTTTTTCCGAGGCCACAAGCAGGGGAGTGGCCCCATCG
This sequence comes from Synergistaceae bacterium, assembly GCA_031289165.1. Classification (GTDB taxonomy): domain Bacteria; phylum Synergistota; class Synergistia; order Synergistales; family Aminobacteriaceae; genus JAISSA01. The sequence goes on along the minus strand of JAITPZ010000110.1, from coordinate 6,559 downwards.
TTGTTCGGTTCGTCCGGCCTCGCTCCGGCGTCCAGCAGAAGCTGAACGGCCCGTTCATTCGCGCGCGAGGCGGCCGTCCACAGGGGGCTTCGACCGCTTCTGTCCCGGACGTTCGGCAGAGCGCCGTGCCTCAGCAGGGCGGCCACGGCCTCCGGGGATTCGTTCGAGGCCACGGCCATGCCAAGGGGAGTGCGTCCCTGCCCGTCGGCCGAGTTTACAGGAGCCCCCGCCTTCAGCAGGGCTTCGAGAATTTGGACATGGGGATTGTAGGCGGCCGCGAGCATCAGGGGCGTGAGTTTTTCGAGTCCCTCCGCGGTAAGCGACGCCTTTTCACCCACGAGGAGCGCGACCATCGCGGGGTCCGACGCGTACTCGGCGACGACGTGCAACGGCCGGTTTCCGCTGGGGAAGAGGAGATCCGCCGACGTATTCTGAAGGGCGTGTTTCAGGTCCTGAATCGTTCCGGACCTGCATATGGCCTCGAGGTTCGCAGGCTCTGGCTGTTTGACGGCCGCGGCCACCGCGCCGACGGACAGAGCGCAACACGCGACCCCCAACAGGGTCGCCGCGGTGACGCCTCTTCTCAAAAATGTCGATATTTTAGTAGTCATTAAAAATCCTCCTGCATACTGCCGAAATTCAGACCTCAGGTCATCTTAACACCGACCACCCCGCTTTTACAGCGAGGAGGGGGCGGCGGCTGGCCTCTCCCGGAAATTCTCCGGTTCAGCTTTTTTCGATCAATTTTTTTCCCGCGTTGAAGGCGAGGGCCAGGAGATCGGAGACGCCGCGATACTCCCCGTTCAGCATAAACGCCAGGGGATCGATTTTCTGCGCGTCCACCTTCGTTTCGCTGACGATGCCGCCCTCCACCCAAGTGGCCACGATTTCTCCCACGAACATGTCGTGACTCCCCAGCTCCAGCGTGTGAACCAGCCGGCACTCCATGGACACGGGAAATTCGAGCACCAGAGGAACGTCCAGAACCTCGCCCCGAACGGGCGTCAGGTTTGCGACCCTGAACTTGTCGGCGTCCCTGCCCGAGGCGATCCCGCAGTAATCGGTCTCGGCGACGTATTTTGTCGACGGAATGTTCACACTAAATACTTTTTGCGCCGCGATGGCGGCGTGAGTATGGCGGCTTTTGCGGACGGAGATCTGCACCATGGGCGGCTCGGAGCAGCAAATCCCCGTCCAGGCCAGAGTGGCCAGATTGGGTTTGCCGGCTCCGTCGAAGGTTCCGACGACAACCACGGGCGTCGGATAAATTCCAAGTTTCGGGCCCAGATTTTTTTTCATGACGACAGTTGATTCCTCCTCGAAAATATTTTCAGAATATATTGCATCAAATAACGGAATCCAAGGGGCCACGACCCCTGGCGAGGTCCGGGGCGGAGTCCCGGGGGGGGGTGTTGGCATTGGTTTAATTTACCCCGCAAGTTCCTCCACGATGGCGACAAGCGCCTCCACACCGGGGATGATGCTGCTTTCGTCGATGTCGAAGCAGCCGTTGTGGTGCGGCGCGGTGATGTCGGAGCCCAGCGCCAGGTAGGTCGCCTGCCCTCCGTTTTCCTGCACGCGGCGCATCATCCAGGTCGCGTCCTCGCTGCCGCCTCCCTGAACGGTTTCCCGAATTTCCCTGAAGCATCCCAGTTTCCTGATCGCCGCCCCGGCTTTGGCCACAAGCGCCGCGTCGCCCGTGGCGGTCGTTCCCTCGCCGGTTTTGGTCACGCGGACCTCCGTTTCGTACATTGCGGCCGCGCCCTGCAGGATTTCCTGCGCGCGTTTGTAGACGTAATCAGAAATTTCCTGCGTTTCGCCCCGCGTCTCGGCCTTCATGACGGCCGACCCCGCGATGACGTTGCGCCCCGTTCCGGCGTTCATGACCCCGACGTTGACGCGCATCGATCCATCCCGGTGCGGGGCGATCCCGTGCAGCGCCAGCGCCGCGCTGGCCGCGGCCAGAAGCGCGTTGTGGCCCTCGTGCGGAGCGCCCGCGGCGTGAGCGGGTTTGCCGGTGATCTCCGCGTCGAACTTGGTGGTGCAGAGATACCCCAGGGAGTTCAGGCCGAATACGCCGGACGGAACCCCGCCGCCGATGTGCATGGCCAGGAAGTAGTTCGAACCGTCGACGACGCCCTTTTGCGTCATGGCGTACGCGCCGCGGCATCCCTCCTCGCCGGGCTGGAAAATCAGACGGATCTCTCCCCTGAGGGAGTCCCTTTTCTCCATCAGAACGCGGGCCACCCCCAGACCGATCGCCACGTGGGCGTCGTGCCCGCAGGCGTGTGTCAGAAGGGGGTTGACGCTCGCAAAACCCTCCTTATGGGGGCGATGCCGGGGTTCCCGGGCCTCGTCGACGTCGACGCAGTCCATGTCGAAACGCAGCGAGACGACGGGTCCCGGTCGTCCCGTTTTGAGCGTCGCGACGACACCGGGGTACCTCTTCATTCTGTCAATCCAGTTTGCCCTGCTTCCCGGGGCCTCGCCTCCCGGGGCTCCGCCCCCCTGAGTCCCGGCCCGTGCGATATGGGCGTCGATCTCCGCCTCGGAGGGGCGTCCCATGACGGCGGAGAGCTCTATCGTATCCTTTCCGATCGTCAGCTCGAAGCCCAGCTGCGCCAGACGGTCCGCGACGATGGACGAAGTGCGAAATTCAGTCCACGCGCTTTCGGGATATTTGTGCAGGTCCCGACGGATCGAGATCAGCTCCCACTCCAGCATCTTCCAGTCCATCACGTACACCTCTTTATCAAAATTATTCGCAAATTTATTTTAGAGTATAGTATACCGTGAATATATCGTACCGTTTTGCGCCTCGCTCGCCGGGGGGCGATTGTGTCGAAGCGACCCGAATATGTTTTTTCATGATTTTTGGATCTTTTCATTTTTCATTGAAGATACGTGTGACCTTTGATGAAGGCCTCAATACAATACGAGCTGCAGTACCGGAGAACGGCATTCGGGGGAGGCGAAGGGCTTTGGAATACGTGGCGGACGGAAATTTCTGGTGGAGCATCGAGCTCGAGGCCGAAAACGGGGCCAGTGGAGGCGTCGCCGAGGAGGCGCTGATGTCCGTGGCGGTCCTTTCGGGCTGTATCGGTTCGGAACTTTTCGAGGAGAAGGGGACCCTGACGCTTCGGGCCTTTTATCGAAGCTCGGAGCCGGTGGAGCACTGGCTCTCGATTTTGGGCGGAATTTTGGATGGAACGACGCGGGATTTCCCGGTGCGGGTCCGTTCGCATTCGAGACTCGAAAATCGCCCCTGGGATACGGCACACCTCGACGCCTTCCCGCCTCTGCCGGTCGGGACGAACCTCGTCGTCATGGCGCCCTGGCACAGGGGAAAGGAGCCCGCGGGCAAGGTTCCCCTTTACATCTACCCCGGCTCGGCGTTCGGTACGGGGTATCATGAGAGTACGCAGATCGCGCTGTCGTTCGTGGAACGATTCATCGGGAGGGGGGACACGGTCGTCGACGTCGGCGCCGGGTCCGGAATCCTCTTCATCGCGGCGCTGAAACTGGGGGCCGCCGACGCGCTGGCCCGCGACCTCGACCCCGCGACGGTCGCCGAGGCGCTGCGCAACATGGGTCTGAACGACCTGCCTCCGGATGCCTGCAACCTGGCGGTCGGAGATCTTCTGAAGGGGGTCGACGCGCGGGCCGATATACTGACGGCCAATATCCTGCTGGAGCCGAACCTGCGCCTCCTGCCCGAAGTTGGGCGAGTTCTGAAACCGGAGGGGGTCGCCATTTTTTCGGGAATGACGGTGACTGAGCGCCCCGCGTTCCTCTCCGCTCTTTCGGACGCGGGACTGTCCCTGACGGCGGAACTGACGAAGAACGACTGGTGGGGGTGCGCGGCACGGTTTGAATAAGGGATCCGGCGGCCTTTGTGGCCTGAAGATATGGGTTTATGTTCTGGGGTGCCGTTCGAACCTGTACGAGAGCGAGGCGCTGGCGGGAGAGCTGGAGGCGCGTGGAGCCTTGGTCGCCGGAAGGCCGGAGGGATGCCGCGCCGCGGTGATCGTCAGCTGTTCGGTGACGGCGACGGCCGACAAAAAGTGCCGTCAGGCTGTCCGCCGGGCGCGGCGCGTTCTGGGTGACGACGGGGTGGTGGCCGTCTGCGGCTGCTGGGCGCAGCAGCTCGATGTCGACGAGGCGGGGGAGCTGGGCGTCGACATCCTTGTGGGCAACCGCCTGAAAAGCGGTCTGCCCGATATGCTGGCGTCGGCCCTGTCGCGCAGGCCCGATGTCCCGATGGATGCGCGTCTGGACCTGAGAACCGGCCAAACGTGGGATTCTCTGTCGCTGATCCGCCCCGTCCTGCGTTCCCGCGCTTTTTTGAAGGTGCAGGAGGGCTGCGATCATTTCTGTTCCTACTGCGTCATTCCTTTTCTGCGCGGACGCTCGACGAGCCGCCCCCCGGACGAGGCGCTGGACGAGGTACGGCGTATGGTCGGGGAGGGCTGCGGGGAAATCGTGCTGACGGGCATTCATCTTGGCATGTACGGACGCGACAGGGGAACCTCGCTGGCCGACCTGATACGGAAAATATCCGCGACGCCCGGCCTGCTGCGCCTGAGGCTGGGGTCCCTTGAGCCCTTCGCCCTGGACGACGATCTTCTGGACGCGCTGGCGGAATCTCCCGTTTTTTGCCCGCACCTGCACCTGCCCCTGCAGAGCGGCGACGACGGAATCCTCGCGCGTATGCGGCGCGGACACACGGCGGACGACTACGCCCGCGTCTGCGAGTCTGCGCGCACGAGGCTCGGCGATGACCTTCACATCAGCGGCGACGTCCTTGTGGCCTTCCCCGGCGAGGACGAGGGGGCGTTCCGCAACACGCTGGACCTGATGAGACGGGTCGGCATGGGACGCGTTCACGTGTTCCCGTTTTCACCCCGCAGGGGGACCGAGGCGGCCGCCTTTTCCGATCGTGTACCCCCGCCGGCGGCGTACGGGAGGGTGGAGGCCGCGATGGAGCTGGGAGGAGAGCTGCTGCAGCGTTACGCGTCCCGCTTCACGGGCCGGACGCTTTCGGTTCTTTACGGCTACACGCCCCATTTTGTCGCGTTTGCCGCGGCGCCCGGAGAGCGGGATATCGAGGAGGGGCGGGAGACAGAGATCCGGATAACGGACTGCGTAAAAGGAGAGCTTCGAGGATGTCTGCTGTGAAGAATACCTCCGCGATCGGCGTGGATCTGGGAACGCGCAACGCCCTTGTCGCCTGCATGGACGGGGAGGGGCGTCCCGTGGTTATACCCAATCGGTGGGGACGGTTTTCGACCTGCTCCGTCGTCGGGTGGGACGACGGCTGGGTGGTGGGGGAGGACGCTCTGCGCCTTTCGCTTCGGACAGATCGTTCCGTATGGTGGGACATCAAGCGCAGGGTGGGGAGCGGGTTTCGCGCGTCCTGCGGCGAACGATCCCTCACGGCGGAGGAACTTCTCGTGCCGCTGCTTTCCGTCCTGCGGGAGGACGCGGAGGCCTTTATGGGCAGGTTCGTCTCCTCCTGCGTGCTGGCCGTTCCCGCGTGTTTCACCCTCGTTCAGAGGGAGGCTCTGGCCCGGTCGGCCTCCGCTGCCGGCCTCCGCGAGGTGCGCATCGTCAGCGAACCGACGGCCGCCGCCCTCGCCTTCGGGAAGGAGGGGCGTTTCCTGATTCTGGACTTCGGGGCGGGAACCGTCGACGTCTCCGTCGTAGAGAGCGAGGACGGCGTCTGGCAGGTGCTGGAGAGCGCGGGGAGCGCGTCGATCGGCGGTTACGACTTCGACCTCGCGCTGGCGGAATGGCTGCGCGAGCGGCTGCGTCTCGAACCTCTGCCTCCGGAAGATCCGTTATGGCGGACCCTCGTTATCGAGGCCGAAAGGATAAAGATCGCCCTTTCCGGCTGTCGAAGCCATGTCTGGACGCCGCCGTCCCTTCCCGGGCGCGACGGCGCATCCTTTCAGGTCGAGCGCGAGGACCTGGAGCGCATGGTGCGTTTTTCGATACGGCGCGTCGTTCACGTCGTGCGAAGGCTCTGGAATCGATACGACCCGGAGCGCCTGCTTCTCGTCGGGGGATCCGGGCGGATACCCCTGCTGCGCGAGATCCTTGAGCGGGAAGTCGCGGTCCCGGAGAGCCTGACCCTCTGCGCGGAGGAGGCCATCGCCGTGGGAGCCGCGCTTTATACCCGGGCGGGAAGCGGGCGCCTGCTCCTGGATGTTCTGTCGAGCGACATCGGCTTTATTCGGGACGGGGAACCGACCATCCTGATCGCGGCGGGAACGCCTCTGCCCTTTTCGGCGCGCGCGGCGTTCGTCCCCTCGCGGTCAGGAAAGGTGACTCTGTCGATCTTTCAGGATTTCGGCGACATGCAGACGGAGAGGACGATCCTTTCTGTCGTTGAACCGGAGGTCGCGGTGGGGGAGGAGGTCGTTCTCCGCTGTACGCTCGATACGTCGGGGCTGTTGCGTCTCAGCCTCAGAAACGGGGAGACAACGACCAAAGTCCCTCTTCTTCCGTTGAGGAGCGAGGGCGGCGAGCCCCTTTCCTCCAGTCGGCGGCAGCGGCT
>JAITPZ010000108.1 GCA_031289165.1 Synergistaceae bacterium | reverse complement strand
GCATCTGGCTTCACTGGTGAGACGCAGGGACCTTTTGCCCTCGTCGACGGTGTTTGACTGCGCTCATGGCGCCGCCGGGGCGGTTATGCCCTTTCTGGAGGAGCGACTGGGGGTAAAGTGGCCCCTGATCGGGGCGGATCCCGACGGACTCAACATCAACGAGGGCGTTGGAGTGATCCATATTCGTCACCTGTCGAACCACGTCACGGAGTTTGGCTACAAAATGGGCTTCGCTTACGATGGAGACGCCGACAGGGTTTTGGCGGTGGATTCCGGCGGACGGGTGATCGACGGCGATATCGCGATATGGCTTCTGGCGCGCTGGCTGGCATCCAGGGGAGACCTGGGCAATGGAGTCGTCGTCACGAGCATGAGCAACATGGCCCTTGAGGAACACCTCGGCCGCGAGAACATCCGGGTCTTTCGCTGTCCCGTCGGAGACCGCTACGTCCTCGAGGGAATGCGGCGTCACGGAGCGAGGCTTGGAGGCGAGCAGTCCGGGCATATCATCGCGGACTCCTTCACCCGAACGGGAGACGGGCTGTGTACGGCGCTCATGCTCCTGAACGCTCTCCAGGACCTGGACGAGGACCTCGATACGCTGGTCGATCGTTTCGGTCGTTACCCACAGCGCCTCAGCAACCTGGAGGTCGCGGTCGATCGGGTCATCGACATGGATTTTGTGCGTTCGATCTCCGGGGATATGGAACGGCGTATGCGGGGAAGCGGCAGGGTCATGATCCGCCCGTCGGGAACGGAGCCCCTGTTGCGCATCCTGGTGGAGGCCAGGGAGCGCGCGATGGTCGAGGAGATTTCCGAGTACCTGGTGGACGCCCTTCGGGCGCATTGCTCCTGAAACGGGGGAATTTTTCGTGACCGATCCAAATGTGACCAAATGTCTCTTCCCCGTCGCGGGGCTGGGGACGCGTTTTTTGCCCGTCACCAAGGAAATCGCCAAGGAGATGCTGCCTCTGGTCGATCGCCCCATCATCTCTTACGGCGTCGAGGAGGCCATCGAGTCGGGGTGCCGGGATCTCATTATGATAACGGGACGCACCAAACGCTCCATCGAAGACTACTTCGACAGTTCCTTCGAGCTGGAAAGCGTTCTCAGGGAGCGGGGGCGGACGGACCTTTACGAAAAAATCCACGCCATATCGGAAATGGCCAACATACTTTACGTCCGCCAGAGGGAACCTCTGGGGCTCGGGCACGCGGTGCTCTGCGGGGAACCTTTCTGCAGAGACGGATATTTTGGGGTCATTCTCCCCGACGACGTCTTTGTGTCCGACACCGCCGTCATGGCGCAGCTCATCGAAGTTCATCGGCGCCTCGGCGGAACGGTCGTCGCCCTCGAGGAGGTCCCCCGAAGCGAGGTGTCGCGCTATGGCATCGTACAGTCGGAGCTTGCGGGCGGGAATGTTCACCGCATTCTCGACATGGTGGAAAAGCCCTCCCCTGAGGAGGCCCCCGGCAACCTCGCGATTATGGGACGCTACGTCCTGTCGCCCGCCATTTTCCCCCTTCTCGCGGAGAGACACGTGGGGACAGGAGGGGAAATCCAGCTGACCGACGCGATGAAGCGCCTTCCGAGAACGGAACCCGTATGGGGCCTCGTCTACCGGGGCAGGCGTTTCGACTGCGGAACGCAGAAGGGCTGGCTGGCAGCGAACGTCCGGCTCGCTCTGGAGGATCCCGAGCTGAGTTCGGTCGTATTCGATATCGTTGACGGATTTAGGAGAGAAATTCGTCCTTGTCCGAAACGGGACGATCGTATATAATCAATCGGTTTTCGTTTCTGCCCTGCCTCTTTCGATTGGGGAAGAGGCCATCAGACCACAGGGAGGAGGTGTAAGACGTGCGACATTACGAAATGATGGCTCTTTTGGACGCGGAACCTGAAGATCCGAAAGAGGAAATCGAAAAGATTGAGGAAGTCGTGCGTAACCTGGGTGGAGCCACCACCAGGACCGATGTCTGGGGGAAAAGGCGTTTAGCCTATCCCATCCGGAAGAAGAATGAAGGTATTTACGTGCTCTTCAACTTCGATCTGGAGCCGGCGCAGACGTTCGAGCTGAAACGCGTGCTCGGGTTGCGTCCCAACATCTATCGCCAGATGATCATTTTGCTGGACGAATAGGGGGGAGAGCCGCGATGGCTAAAGGTTTTAACAGGGTCGTCATTATGGGGAACCTCGCCCGTGATCCGGAGATTCGCTATACTGTGGACAAGAGGGCGTGGGCCCGTTTTACTGTGGCGGTTGGCAGTACCTGGAAGAACAAAAACGGAGAGCTGCAGAACGAGGTGGATTTTATCCCCGTCGTCGTGTGGGGCCCGCGGGCGGATACCTGCGGACGCTATCTGAAAAAGGGAAGCGCGGTCCTCGTTGAGGGAAGGATCAAGGTTCGCAGCTACGAAGCGAAGGACGGAAGCGGCAAGAGGTACGCCACGGACGTAGAGGCTTCGGATGTTTTGTTCGTGGGGTCCAGAAGAGACTCCGACTCTGAAGATTTCTCCGGCGCGCCGGATAGAGACGCTTCGCGTTTCCCCTCCGGAGAGCCGAAGGGTCCGTCTCCTTCTTTTGGAGACGATGCCGATTTTGGCGCGAGTCTGCGAGAAAAGGGAAAGGGTTTTGGCAACACGGATTTCCCCATGGACGTCTCCGAGCTCGGAGACGGCGAGGATGGGGGACCCGAGGCCGAGATTCCCTTTTAGCCTGGAGATTTTTTACAAATTGATTTTTTGAGGATTCATGTTTTGAGGAGGCTGGGAAAATGAACGAAGGCAGACCCGCTGGAGGCGGCAGCACCGGAGGGGCCCCGCGCGGAGGCATGCGCAGGGGGGGGCCCCGGCGTCGCCCGAAGTTTTGTTATTATTGCGTGGAAAAGCAGGAAAAGGTCGATTATAAGGACGCCGACAAGTTGCGTAAGTACGTCAGTGAGCGTGGGAAGATCATCCCGCGCCGGGTGACGGGAAACTGCGCGAAGCACCAGAGGCTTTTGACGGAGGCGATTAAAAGAGCCCGTTATATGGCGT
>JAITPZ010000086.1 GCA_031289165.1 Synergistaceae bacterium | reverse complement strand
TGCTTCTCTTCTTCCCTCTTTTCCGCCTCGACCCAGCCGCGCCAGACGCCGCGCAGCCGATCGGACAGGCGGCGGTTCAGACCCGGCGAACGTCCCCCCGTCGAGACCGCCGCGACGGCGTCGCCCCCGTCGATCAGCGAGGGAAAGAAAAAGGCGCACTCCCCGGGCGCGTCGGCGACGGATACGGGGATGTTTCTTCTTCTCGCCTCCTCGCCGAGCCGGCGGTTGAGCGCCCGGTCGTTCGTCGCCAGAATCACCATGAAGGCTCCGTCGATGTCCCGCTCCCCGCAGCGGCGTTCGATCAGGAGCAGGTTTTTCCCGTGCTTTTCGTCCGACGCGATTTCGCCGAAGCCTTCGTGAAATTCGGGACTGACCACCGTCACGAGTGCGCCGCAGGTCAGAAGCGTCCGAACACGCCGCAGGGCGACGGCCCCGCCCCCGACGACGACGGCGCTGCGGAAGGCGATGTCCGTGAAAAGCGGAAAAGGAGGAAAGGGGCCCGAGCTCGCCTCGCGCAGGAGCCTGCGTGCCCATTCCAGGGCCTCGGCCACCGTCACGCCCGTCTCGTCGGGACGGCGGATCAACAGGACGTCGACCCCGCGTTCCCGCGCCGCCGCCAGCTTTTCCTTCAGCCCACCCGCGACGCCGCCATCTTTTGTTACGAGAACCCGGGCGCGCGTCATCTCCAGCATCGCCCTGTTCATCTCTCTCGTAAAGGGGCCCTGCATGGCGAGGATGTGCCCGGCGTCGAACCCCAGCTTTTCGCAGACCCCAATCGCCAGGGACGTGGGCAGAACGCGGGCGTAAAGGCGCTCGCGGGAGTTCGTCAAAGAGGCAAATTCTTCCAGCTCCCTGCTGCCGACGGTCAGCAGCACATTGGCCCCGGCCCGGGGGGGCGCGTTCAGGAGCTTCGCCGCCTCGACGCAGGAGGCGACCGTCGTGACCCCCTCTTCATCCACCTTCGCCGCCTCGCGCAGCACCCGGATACGGGGAACGGATGCGCGCTCGCAGGCCAGGCGGACGTTTTCGGTCACCTCCACGGCATGGGGGTGCGTCGCGTCGATGACGCCGAGGAACTTGCGCTCCACGATCAAACGCTCCATCGCGGCGGTGTCCAGGCGTCCCGTGAGAACCTCCGCCTGATCTGCGGTCGAAACCCTGTCCGCCCCGTACTCCGTCGCGACGGAACAGACCAGCGGCAGGCCGCTCATCGCGATCTCCCGCCCCTCCGTCGTTCCGCCGAACAGAAGTATTTTCATTTCCCCACAGGGGATCCTGGCCCCCCTGGCCCCAATTATTGGCCTCAGGTCGTCGACATTGCTTTCCGCAGTACAAATATCTTCGAGTCTGTAACCGCGCGGCGTCACGATTCGGCCGGCCAGGGTTTTCGTCGACGCGTTTCCGACGACGACCGTGCACAGCATGTCCAGCTCCTCGTCGCGCAGCTCCGCGAGAGGCAGGATCTTATGCGTCTGGTTCTCCCTGCCGATGTTCCTCACCCATCCCGACGGCGTGGGCGCGTCGCGTCCCGCCAGAATCACGTCGCAGGCCCGCCGCAGATAATCACGGCGTCCCCGGCTGGCGGGGTTGTAGAGGCACAGAACGAAATCCGCCTCCGTCGCCAGGGTCAGGCGTTTTTCGATCAGGGGCCAGGGGGTCAGGAGGTCGCTCAGGCTCACGACGGCGAAGTCGTGCGACAGCGGAGCGCCCAACACGGCGGCGGCGGAACAGGCGGCGGTGATTCCGGGCACGACCTCGATCTCGACTTCGGGAGAACCGTCCGCGACCTCCAGCATCAGTCCCGCCATTCCGTAGACGCCCGCGTCGCCGCTCGACACCAGAGCGACGACACGGCCGGAAAGCGCCAGCTCCAAAGCGCGGCGGCAGCGGTCGACCTCCTGCTTCATGGCGGAGGCGATGATCTCCTTGTGCGCCCAGCGGTCCGCGATCAGGTCGACGTAGGCCCTGTAGCCGACGATGACGTCCGACCGCTCCAGCGCGGCCTCCGCGCGGGGGGTAATCTCGCCTGGCCCGCCGGGACCGAGGCTCACGACGTAAACGATCCCCTTCATGGCACGATCCTCCGCCTCCGTGCCAGCGCCAGAGTGATGCCCGCATAGAGCATTTTGCTCCGCAGCAGGACTGCACGCTCCCCGGCGGCCAACACCGCGGCCCGCTCGCAGACGTTGTCCACGCCCGTGACCTCCAGAACCCTTTGGGAGGACGAAAAAGCCCCCTCGACCCGGCTCAGTTCCTCCGCGCCGAAGGTCAGGAACTCCAGCCCGCGCTCGCGGCAAAAGTCGACGATCGCGGGCTCGTCGCGCTTCCGGTCCAGCGACGCCACCGCGCTCAGGGACAGAGGGGACGCCCCGGCGCCGTCCAGAAAATCCCCGACCGCCGCCTCCAGAGCCTTCTTCGCCGTGCCGCGCCTGCAGCCGACCCCCAGCGTCAAAACGCGAGGCCGCAGCCAGAGGGTCACGGGCCAGGGGGGAACAATCGACTCGTCGGTAATCGCGACCCCCACGCAGGGGGCCGGCCGGGCGTCCAGCATAGCCGCCGAGACGCTTTTCACGGCCTCGACGTTTTCGACGGCGCAGTCATTTTCGACCGCCCAGGAGTCCGCCGCCTCGATTCCATGCACGTCCGTGGCCGTCGTGATGACGGCGCGCCCTCCCGTCAGGGCCGCGATTCTCCGCGCCAGCTCGTTGGCCCCTCCCATATGTCCGGCGAGCAGCGAAATCACGTTTTGTCCCTGGTCGTCCATCACGACCACGGCGGGATCCGTCGCCTTGTCGCGCAGACAGGGCGCAATAGCGCGGACCGCGATCCCCGTGGCCGAGACGAATACGAGCGCGTCGGTCCTCTTTCTGTCGAACCACTCCTTCGCCCACTCGTTCACCGTGCCCGGCACCGGCAAAAACTCCTGCCCGTCGCCGGAGCAGCGATCCGGCGCGAACACGCGGACGTTCGGGGTCAGGTCGCGCGCGAGGCGCGAGGCGAGCGAGGCCCCGGCGCGGGTGAAGGCGACAAAAGCGATTCGCGGCGCATTCATCGCCCTGTCGCCCCCTCTGTCGTCCGTGCGTCCTCACCCGTGACGCTTTTCGGCCCCGATTCCCGAGCTGCCCGGAATCCGTGCTCGAACGACGGGTCGTAGAGCCTCGACAGCTCGTAGTCGTTCCCCAGAAAATTCCCGACCAGGACCAGGGCGGTCTTTTTGATTCCTTCGGTCCCGGCCAGGGAGGGCAGGTCGGAGAGGGGCGCGCGCAGAATTTTCTGGTCCGGCCAGCTCGCCCTGTAAACCAGCGCCGACAAGGTGTCCGGAGCGTACCCGCCCTCGATCAGCGCCGTACACAGGTCCTCCACCATACCCGCCGAGAGGAAAAGCGCCATCGAGGCCCCGTGCGCGGCGAGGGAACGGATGCTCTCGCGATCCGGAACGGGGGTGCGGCCCGCCATGCGCGTGACGATCAGGGTCTGGCTGACGCCCGGCAGGGTGTACTCCGCGTTAAGGGCCGCCGCGGCCGCGCAGAAGGAGCTGACGCCCGGCACGACCTCGAAGGGAATGTCCAGCTCCATCAGTCGGTCCATCTGCTCCCGCACCGCGCCGTAGAGCGACGGGTCGCCCGTGTGCAGGCGCACGACGTCCAGCCCCCGCGCAAAACCGTCCCTCATCGTCCCGATCACCTCGTCCAGCGTCATGGATGCGCTGTCGTGAACTTCGCAGCCGGGGCGCGCGAAGTCCAAAAGCTCCGGGTTAACCAGAGAGCCCGCATAGACGACCATCCCGGCCTTCCGAAGCAGCCCGAGGCCCCGAACGGTGATGAGGTCCGGCGCTCCGGGCCCGGCCCCGACGAAGTGAATCACGATGCCGGCCTCACGTTCTCTCCCGGCCCCGTCGTCCAGGCGGAAAAAATCGTCACAGGGTTTTGAGCGGCCATGACGACGCTGTTTCCGACGGGCTGGCTGCGCGTGACTGAAATTTGCGCCGCCTCGAAGTCCCGAAAGCCGGGGCCGTTCAGCACATCGGACGCGACGGCGATCGTTCCCAGAGTGACGCCGCTGACGACGACGCGAACGGGCGTTGTGACAGGACAGTCGGTTATGTCGATTTGGGCGACGCGTTCCAGAATTTGACGCAGCTCGCCCCCGCTGCCCCCGATGAATACGGCGTTCGGGCGGGGCAGAGATTCCAAAAGCTCCGCCGCGTTGCCCTCGTGGACGAAAAGGTTGTGGGCGCGAAAGCGAGCCCCGTTGCTCCGCACCAGCCGGGCGGCCTCGGGCAGGCGCTCCACGGCGTGGACCTCTCCGTAAGGACACGCCCGCGCACATGCGATGGAGACGGAGCCCGTTCCCGCGCCGATGTCCCATACGACGGAGTCCGCTTCCAGTCGCAGTCGGCTCAGGATGATCGTTCGAACCTCCATTCGCGTCATGGGAATTTTGCGCGGCTCCCGCAAAATCTCCGCGTCCTCGAGCCCCGGCGATGGATAGGGCGCGAGATCATCCTGTCGCGTCGTCGCCATCACGACCGACAGGGGGTCGAACATTTGTCCGCAGAGTTCTGAGGGCCTCCCCTTCACGACACGCCCGTCGGGGCAGGACAGCCGCTCCCCCACGGCGATCTCGACGAAATTCAGCCCGCGCTCCGAGAGAATTCGGCACAGCGAGGCGGGGTCGAGGTTCGGGCCGCAGAAAAAAATCGTCCTGCGGTTCGTCGCCACGATGCCCGCGACCTTCGACGGCGGCATGTTCCTCCCGTGGAGGCTCACGATCTTCGCGTCGTCCCAGGTCTCGCAGAGCGCCGCGCAGAGGGACTGCAGGGCGCTCACGCCGGGAAGCGTCTCAATTTCCCGGTCCGGGAAGCGCTCCCGCAACTTCGGCAGGAGGCTGAATACCCCCGCGTCGCCCGACACGGCCACGGCCACATCGCCGCGTTCGAGGTTGTCCCCGATCCGCGACAGAGTTTTCTCGATATCCTCCATGAGAATCACATTCGAATGTCCTTCCGTAAGTTCGCGCAACCCCGACTCCAGGTGGCGCTTCGCGGCGAACAGGCAACCGGTCGTTTTCAGGGCTGCCTCCGCCGCGCGGGTCAACTGGCCCGCGTCGCCCGGCCCCACGCTCACGACGACCAGTTTATGGCGCATTTTCCGACTCCACTTTTTTTATCAGGAAATCGACCCGCGCGCTTTTGCCGAGAATCGTTCCGTCGTTTCCGATGAACGCCGCGCCCGCGGTCAGCTCGCCGAACGAGCGATCGGCGCAGCGTCCGGCCACGGCCTCCGCCAGGCGGTTCCACAGGGTTCTTCCCCCGTCGCGCGTCAGGGAGGTCACGAGTTCGATCGCTCCCTCCGCCGTCGGACAGGCGTAAAGCCTCCGAATGGAGTCGTGCTCCATCCCCAGCAGGGCCGCGTGCGTGCACAGGGCCTCCATCCGTCCGTCCGCGACGCGGTTGTGGGTGTCGAAACTTCCGGCCGCGACCTTCAGCAGTTTCCCCGGATGTCCGCAGACCAGCACCCTTTCGAAGCCCAGGCGCCGCGCCTCGTCCAGCACGAAGCCGATCCGGTTTCCAACCTGAAGGACGGAGCGCCCCGTCAGCCCGAAGGCCCTGCGCAGGGCCTTTTCCCCCGTGTTCCCGAAGGTCAGGACGATGTCCCTTTCGCCCTGCGCCGCGTGGGTGTTCAGCTCCAGAGTCAGGGACTCCGCAATCGAGCGATCGTCCATAGGCCGCACGATGCCCGTCGTCCCGAGGATCGAAATGCCGCCCACGACCCCCAGCCTGGGGTTGAACGTGCGCCGCGCGACCTCCTCTCCGCCGGGGACGGAGATCGTCACCACGGCTGCGCGGGGTCCGACGATCTCCCGCAGCGCCTCCGCGATCATTTGCCGCGGCACGGGGTTGATCGCGGGCTCGCCGACGGGAACTCTGAGGCCCGGCAGCGTCGCGACGCCCACGCCCTCACCCGCGCGAAACTCGACCCCGCCCTCGCGCTCCATGAGTTCCACCCGCGCGCGGATCGTCAGTC
Organism: Synergistaceae bacterium; assembly: GCA_031289165.1. Classification (GTDB taxonomy): domain Bacteria; phylum Synergistota; class Synergistia; order Synergistales; family Aminobacteriaceae; genus JAISSA01. The sequence goes on along the minus strand of JAITPZ010000086.1, from coordinate 12,696 downwards.
CGTTCGTCGCGTCCGGGTCGTCGCCCGCGTCCTTCACCACACCGCAACAGCCCGCCTCCAGCGGAACGACCTCCAGGGTGAGCGTCCGTCCGAGCGGCGTCTCGACCTCGACCCGCTCGGGACAGAGTCCCGTGGTCAGCCACAGCGCCGCCGCCTTCGCCGCGCCCGCCGCGCAGGAACCGGTGGAGACGCCCTCCCTCAGCACGAACGCGCCTCGTTCAGCATGACGATCCGTATAAGAGAGCATTGACGATCGCCGCCGCGACCGGAGATCCGCCCTTACGCCCGCGCGCGACGATCCACGGGACGTTCGTCCTCATCAGGGCCTCCTTGGCCTCCAGGACGTTGACGAAACCCACGGGAGCCCCGATAACGAGGGATGGCCGCGCCTTCCCCTCGTCCATGAGCTCACACAGGCGCAGCAGCGCCGTCGGCGCGTTGCCGATGGCGAAAATCGCGTCGGGCGTATCCCGCGCCGCGCGCTCTATGCTGACGACCGCGCGGGTGACGCCGCGTTCCAGCGCCTCGTCGGCGACGTCCTCGTCGGCCATGTGACAGAGAACCATTCCGCCGTATGCGGTCACGAATTTTTTATTGACGCCGCTGGCCGCCATGCGGGTGTCGGTCACGACCGAAACCCCCCGGGCCAGAGCCTCTCTGCCCGCCCTCACCGCGTCCCCCGAAAAGGCGAGCGTCTCCGCGAACTCGAAGTCCGCCGTCGTGTGGATCACGCGCATAACAATCGGAAGGCGCTCTTTCGGGATCACGCGATCTCCCAGCTCTTCCGCGATGATGCTCATACTCGCCTGCTCGATCTCATCGGGTCGCATTCTCTCACCTCCGGAACCTCAAAACATCCCCATATCGAAAAACGCAAAAAGGGGAACCTCGCAGTCGGCTCCCCTCTCCATTAAGCATTCGGATTGTGTCAGAAGTTCTCCCGCCCCGCGCCCACGCGCAATACAAGACACCCGCTCCGCGAGGTCTCCTGGCTTCTCGTTCATCCTGCCGCCCGCGTCTTCCCGCCCCTTCGGGCAGTGACTTCAGCGATTTCAGTCGCTTTTCGCAACCTCAATTCCGACTTGCGGGCTTCGTCTTCGAGCTACAGTGGCGGGGCCGCTCCGGCTTCGAACCGGATTCCCTCATCGCGAAACGTACCTGTTCAGTTGTGAGGGTATTATACAACAAAATGCACGCGAACGGCGGTTGTTATAATGCGGCGTCGGGAGGCCCCGAATAATATACCGGGAAATGAAGATCATCGAGGCGCTTTCATGGCGGGCTTCCATGATTTCCAATAATTGGGTATGCCTCTGAGTCAGGTCAGCATTAAAGTGTGCCCGTGCAACTCGTTCAAAGCAGTTGGAGAAATAAGCTGAAATTATCGTACTGCCCTTTTCGGCATTATCAGGGTATATCCAAATTATATGAATATGCCCATCGATATAAAAACGAGAGCGATTATTTCCGCGACAGACCGGCATATCCTCCTGTACAAATATGATGAAGCCGTTAAAAAGGCGGATCTCTCTGAGAACATGGTCAGGGTTCAGGATACAAAATGACCTGACAACGTAGATTTCTTCTCCTCTTCTCAGTACAGGGACGCGCCCTGCCTTGTGGGATCGGCCTTCCCGTCCTGCCGGCCGCTTTCGCAGCGAAGCGCCGCCGCCCCCGCAGGTGAGCCCACTCCGTCAGCAAAGGTGCAGTTGAAGGCATAAAATACGTCGGAGCCCAAAGGCTCCGACGTATTGCATTGTACATACGGGAGGCGGGAGTATCCCAAAGGCATTTGATTTCAACCGGGCATAGTGAATTCAGGTAAAAAGCCTAAAGTTAAAATAGTTAAAAACGACTCATTGTCGAGGAAAACTTTTAGCTTACTTATAGTAAACTTAAGTTAAACCACTATATCACTCCTCGAGAAGCCGGGCCTCCAGGATCTGATCGCGTTTGAAACCATCAAGGCGGAGGTAGAAGTCCGCGGCGTCGATCAGCGCCTGCATTGGCGTCAGACCGATGATCTCGCTGCCCAGGATGTTCACGCCGTAACGCGCGGCCTCGAATTTCACCGTCTCGAACACGCGATGCAGCGGCGTCGCGGTGTAGTCGGTCATGTTGATCGAGACCTGCGTGATCCCGCGGTCGTCCAGCAACAGGCCGATGGCGCGGCAGTTCACGTAGCCGCCCCTCGCCGCCCGGATGGTCTGGGCAATTCTTTTGGCGAGGGCGACATCCGAGGTGTCCAGGTTGATGTTGAACGCGACGAGAAACGGACGCGCGCCCACCACCGTCGCGCCCGCCGTCGGGTGCAACGCCTGTGGCCCCTCGTCGGGAGCCCGTTCCGGGGTTTTGATGGCTTCTTTCAGGCCCTCGTACTCTCCCTGACGCACGTCGGGCAGGGCTTTCATGTGCGGACGCTTCGCCGCGGCCTCGTAGAAGTAGACCGGGATGGAAAGCTTTTCGCCGATCTCCCTGCCCAGCTCGTGCGCCAGGGTGACACACTCCGCCATCGTCACGTCGGCGACGGGAATGAACGGAATCACGTCCGTCGCGCCGATGCGCGGATGCCCGCCGTTGTGTTTTTCCATGTCGATCAGCTCCGCCGCCTTCGCGCAACAGGCAAACGCCGCTCCTTTGACGGCCTGAGGTCCGCCGACAAAAGTGAGAACCGTACGGTTATGAGCGGGATCGGACGAGGCGTCCAGAACCCGGATCCCCGAAACGGCACGCGCCGCTCCGACGATCGCATCGATGACCTCCTGCCGCCTCCCCTCGCTGAAATTTGGCACACACTCCACAAGTTCAGGCACAGATAAAACATCCCTTCCAGATATTTTTGAGTTTTTCCGAAAAAAGGGAGGCCGTCCCCTTTCGAACGCCTCCCCTGTGAATACCCGCGTCTTCCCGTCAGGGGGAAGCTAGCGCTGAATGACCTGGCCGACGCTGACGGAGTCAACCAGCGTACCCCCGGTGTCGAGGCCGACCAGCCCTCCGCTTCTCGTGCTGAGGTATCCGATGACGCTCCCCGTGTTTTTGCTCGCGGAAAGCTCACCCGCGTCGAGGATACCGACGAGACCACCCACGGCCTCCCCTCCCTTGACCGTCCCGCTGTTGTTGCTGCGGTCAACGAGACCACCGTGCAGATATCCCACCAGCCCGCCGACGGCGCTGCTTCCGATGATCGAGGCGCTGGAGGCGCAACTCGTCACGCTGCCCCCGGCGAACTCTCCGACGATTCCCCCAACGTGCACCACGCCCTGCACGGTGCCGGAGACATCGCCCTGCGTGAGAGCGCCCGCCAGCGTGCGTCCCACCAGACCTCCCGCGTTAGTCCTGCCCAGAACCTGACCGTTGAAGGAGGACTTGTCTATGTCGCCTCCGTCGAGGATGTTGCCGACCAGTCCGCCCGTGTTCTGCTCGCCCCGGACGGTCAGGCCCTCCGCGCGGCAGTTCAGCAGGCCGCCGCTCAGGATTCCACCGACGATGCCGCCCACGTCTCCGTTGCCCCCGACGGTTCCCTTCGCGTAACAGAAACGCACCACGGCCTGGTCCATCGTGCCGACCAGCCCACCGATGGCGGCGCCCTCACCCCGAACGTTTCCGGAGAAGCCGCAGTATTCCAGCCCGCCCCCCAGGACGCTGCCCACGATTCCTCCCACGGAGGAGAGCCCCTCCACCGATCCGGAAATCGCGCAGTTCTTTATGACGGAATTTTTCATGAACGCCGCCACGGCCCCGACGTTGGCCTCCCCGACGATCTCCACACTCTGCAGGTTGAGGTTGGCGATCGTCGCCCCCTCGAGAGCGCCGAAGAAACCGACCGAGCCCCAGTAGCCGTTGCTCACGCGGAGGTTCCAGATGGTACACCCGCCTCCGTCGAAGGAGCCTCTGAACGCCTGCGTCCCGTTTTTATTGGAAAAGCCTATCGGAACCCACCTCGCGGAGGTAATCTCGATATCCCCGCCCAGCTTCACAAATTTTCCGGAGTAGGAATTGCCGCTGCTGACCGACTGAGCGAAGGCGGAAAGCTGCGTGACCGTACGAATCACGTAAGGGCTTTTCTCGGTACCCGCCCCGCTGGCGAAAATCGGCGGCGTTTTCGCGGCTCTGCCCTCTCCCACCGAGGCCCTTCGTACCCGTTTCGCGGCCTCCGCCCCGGCGGCAAAGGAAAGAGAAAACAGCGAAGCTGCAAAGAGTACGGAAATTATAACGATAAGCGATCTACCCGGTCTGTTCACGTGTGTACACTCCCCCTGAACGAATTTTTATCTCCAGCATTTGTTTTTTCACGATATACCCTGTTGCCTGTTCCTGTTTTTCACCGGGATACCGCATCTTCGATATCTTACCAAATAAAGCGAACATAAGAAATAAATTCTGCAACTTTTTTGATAAACTTCATCGCAAAAAATTCAAAAGAGGCAGGTCTGCAAGCTCCCGGGCTTTAAAAAAGAGGCGAGCCCCAAAGGCCCGCCTCTTCCCTGTCGCAATCGTTACCCGATCCGCACCCGTTTTTCAGATATGATCGTAAGACAATACCCTTACTTCAGAGCGCCCAGAGCGGCGTGCGCCGCGGCCACGCGCGCGACCGGAACGCGGAACGGGGAGCAGCTCACGTAGTTCATGTCGATGGAACAGCAGAAGGCGATGCTCGCGGGGTTTCCGCCGTGCTCGCCGCAGATGCCGACGGAAAGTTTGGAGTTCACTCCGCGGCCCTTCTCCACGGCGATTTTCATCAGGCCGCCGACGCCGTCGCGGTCCAGTTCGCTGAATGGGTTCTCCCTGAAGATGCCCTTTTCGATGTACTGGAACAGGAACTTACCCTCCGCGTCGTCACGGGAGTACCCGAAGGCGGTCTGGGTCAGGTCGTTGGTGCCGAAGCTGAAGAACTGCGCGTACTCCGCGAGCTGATCTGCGACCAGCGCGGCGCGCGGGACCTCAATCATGGTGCCGACGAGGTACTCGAACTTCACGCCCGTTCTCTTCATGACCTCGGCGGCCACCCTGTCCGTCATCTCGCGGAAGAGCTTCATCTCCGCCTTCGTCCCGACCAGCGGGATCATGACCTCGGGATGCACTTTGACGCCCTTCGACGTCAGCTCGGCGACGGCCTCGAAGATCGCGTTGTTCTGCATCTCGAAGATCTCCGGGTACACCACGCCCAGACGACAGCCGCGAAAGCCAAGCATCGGATTGGCCTCGTGAAGCTGCCGAACCTTCGTCAGCGTCTTTTGCAGACGGGCGGCCTCCGGCGAGGCGCCCTGACCCTTCTTTTCGAGCGCCGCCAGAGCCTCCAGAATATCCGGCTCCTTCGGCATAAACTCGTGCAACGGCGGATCCAGCAGGCGAATGATGACGGGGTATCCGTCCATGGCCCTGAAGATTCCGACGAAATCTTCCTTCTGCATCACCTCGAGTTTTTTCAGGGCGATGAGGCGCTCGTCCAGCGTGTCGGCGACGATGAGGTTCTGCACCACGGGCAGGCGCTCGATCGCCATGAACATGTGCTCGGTACGGCAGAGCCCGATGCCCTTCGCGCCGAACTCCCGCGCGCGCCGCGCGTCCTCGGGGGTGTCCGCGTTGGCCCAGACTTCCTGCCTCGCGACGTCATCCGCCCAGGAGAGAACCTTTTTGAAATCGTCTCCGAAAGTCGCCTCCACCAGAGGAACCTGCCCCGCGAGAATGCTCCCCGTGGTGCCGTCGACGGTGACGAAGTCGCCCTTTTTGAAGGTGCGCCCGCGAGCGGTCAGGGTCTGAGCGTCGAGGTCGATCACCATCTCCTCGCATCCGCAGACGGCGGGCTTGCCCATGCCGCGGGCGACGACCGCCGCGTGGCTGGTCATCCCGCCCCGGCTCGTGACCACGGCGGCTGCGGCGAAAAGCCCGTGAATATCGTCCGGACAGGTCTCCGGCCGCGCCAGAATGACGGTTTTCCCGCCTTTGGCCCACGCCTCGGCCTCGTCCGCGTCGAACACCAGAACGCCGACGCCCGCTCCGGGCGACGCCGGAAGCCCCACGGCGATGACGTCCTTCTTCGCGTTTTTGTCGACCTGGCGGTGCAGAAGCTGCTCCACCTGGTCCGGCGACACGCGCGTCACGGCCGTTTTTTTGTCGATCAGGCCCTCGTCCACCATGTCCGTGGCGATTTTGACCGCCGCGGCGGCCGTCCGCTTTCCCGTGCGGGTCTGCAGCAGGTAGAGCTTGCCGCGCTCGATGGTAAACTCGATGTCCTGCATTTCCCTGTAGGATTTTTCGAGCTGGCTCGTCAGTTTCGAGAGCTCCTTATAGATGGCCGGCATGACCTTCTCCAGCTCGTCGATGTGGATGGGCGTGCGAATGCCCGCGACGACGTCCTCGCCCTGCGCGTTGATCAGGAACTCGCCGTACAGTTTGTTGGTCCCGTCGGAGGGGTTGCGCGTGAAGCAGACGCCCGTCCCGCAGTCGTCGCCCAGGTTGCCGAAGATCATGGAGATGACGTTGACCGCCGTCCCCAGGTCGTCGGAGAGCTTGTTGATCCTGCGGTAGGTGACGGCGCGCGGGATGTTCCAGCTTTTGAACACCGCCTCGATGGCCTTGCGGAGCTGCGTCCAGGGGTCGGTCGGAAAATCCCGGCCCGTCGCGTCCCGGTAGATTTTTTTGAACGCGACCACGATCTTCTCCAGCTCCTCGGCCGGAATCTCGTTGTCGAAGGATAGTTTCAGCCTCTTCTTGCACTCCTCCAGGACGTACTCGAACTTATTGGAGTCGACCTCGTCCACGACGCTGCTGAACATCTGGATGAAGCGGCGGTAGCTGTCGAAGGCGAACCGGCGGTTGCCCGACGCGGAGACCAGCCCCTCGACCGTCGCGTCGTTCAGGCCCAGGTTCAGAATCGTCTCCATCATGCCGGGCATCGAGATCGGCGCTCCCGAGCGCACGGACACGAGAAGGGGATTCTTCGGGTCGTCGAAGCCCTTGCCCGTCTCCTTCTCCAGCGCCGCGACGGAGGTTTTGACGCCGCCCCAGATCGTATCCATGATTCCGGGATCCTTCATGTACTTCAGACAGACCTCGGTCGTAATGATGAAACCCGGCGGCACCGGCAGGCCGTTGCGCACCATCTCGGAAAGCCCGGCGCCTTTGCCGCCCAGCAGTTCCTTCATGTCGGCCCTGCCCTCGTTCAACCCATAAATATACTTCTCGCTCATTCACCCATTACCTCCCACATTTATTGAAGCTACAGTTACAGCTTCAGAGTCCCCAGATTGCCCACTTCCTCGAAGAGGCCGTTGCATCTTTTCAAAATGGCCAATCGGTTGGCGCGTATTTTTTCGTCGGGGTCCATGACCATGACGTCGTCGAAAAATTTCGTGACGACGGGCGAAAGCTCGGACAAAAAGGCCATCAGGCCCTTCCAGTCATCCTTTCGCAACGAGGACGCGACGAGGGGCTCCATCCTGACGACCTCGTCGAACAGGGCCTTTTCCGGCGCCAGAGCCGTCAGGCTCGAATCGACGTTGTCGGAGACCTCGCCCGCCTTCTGCAGGATGTTGCGTACCCGCACCGCGGCGGTGACGAGACTGCCGAACCATGACTCGTCCTTCACGCTGCTCAACGCCTCCATGAGGCGCAGTACCTGGAGCGGTCGCCGGCCGCATACGGAAATCGCCAGCCGGGCGAGCTCGTGTTCGTAGCCCTTCTCCCGAATCTGAACCAGCAGCCTCTGCTCCACAAAGGCGAGAATGCGGCCCAACAGCGCCTCGTCCACCGGGTCGTCCGCCGGACCGGAGAGCGCGGCGTGTCGCACCGCGGCCTCGACGTCGACGTCCAGCTTTCGTCCCCAGAGGATTTCGTTGATGCAGCGCGCGGCGCGGCGCAGGCCGTAGGGGTCCTGCGAACCCGTGGGCTCGAAGCCGACCCTGTGGCAGCTCACGATGATGTGGATTCTCTCCGCCAGCCCGAGGATCGCCCCCACGTCGTCGGTGGGAATCTCCTCCGAGGAGGACTTCGGCAGGTACTGCTCGTAAAGCGCGAGGGCCACGCGGGGATCCTCGCCGCCGACTCGCGCGTACTCCCGCCCCATCACACCCTGCAGCTCGGGGAACTCATAGACCATGTGGGTCACCAGGTCCGCCTTGGCGAGAAACGCCGCCCGATCCACGAGTGGCGTCAGTTCGGGCAGTTTCAGCTCCTCGCAGAGCCACATGGCCAACTTGCGGGTCTGCATCACCTTATCGTGGACGGAACCCAGTTTTTCCTGGTAAATGACGGTTTTAAGCCGATCCACGCAGGACGTCAGGGAGGTTTTCAGGTCCTCCTCCCAGAAAAAGGCCGCGTCCTCCAGGCGGGCGCGCAGGACGCGCTCGTTGCCGCCTCGAATGACCTTCATGTCCACGGCGCTGTTGTTGCTGACCCCCACGAAGAAGTTCGTCAGACGACCCTCCAGGTTGCGCACCGCGAAGTACTTCTGATTCTTTTTCATGGAGGTGACCAGCACCTCCTCCGGAATCTTGAGAAAACGCTCGTCGAAGGAGCCGACGAACGGAACGGGGTACTCCACCAGGTAGAGGTTCTCCTCAATCAGTTCGGGATCCAGCTCGACGACGCCGTTATGCTCGCGCTCGAGGGCGGCGACGCCCGCCAGAAGCTTCTGCTTTCTCTTCTCCTGGTCCAGGATGACGGAGTTGTCGTAAAGCCGGCTCAGGTAGCTCGCCACGTCGGGAATCTCGACCTCCCGGTTTCCCATGAAGCGGTGCCCGCTCGAAACCCGCCCGCTCCGGATATCTCCCCAGGTGAAAGGGATGACCTCCGCGCCGGCCAGCGCGACGATCCAGCGCACGGGCCGCGCGAAACGCACCGTGGAATCGGACCAGTACATGTTTTTAGGAAACACCAGCCCGCCGATGAGGCTCGGCATCAGCTCCGGAAGAATGGACAGCACAGACCGCCCCTCCTCGCGCACCTCCGCGGAGACGTAGCGCACGCCCTCCACGTCGATCTCCTTCAGGTCGGAGACGTCGACGCCCCGGCTTCTGGCAAAGCCCTCCCCCGCCCGGGTCGCGTTTCCCAGGGCGTCGAAGGCGACGCTCCATGTCGGCCCCCTGAACACGGCCACCAGGTCCTCCTGCCTTTCGGCCACGCCGTGAGCCAGAAGAGCCATGCGCCGGGGCGTCGCGTAGACGAGCATCTCCCTGAAGGGAATGCGCAGGCGGCCGAAATCCTCGGCGGCCCGTGCCTTCAGGGTTTCGAGCATGGGAGACAGGAAACGGGATGGAATCTCCTCCGTTCCGATCTCCAGAAGAATATCTCCAAATTTTGCGTCACCGGGCTTCACAGGGACTCACCTCCGTTTGCGCCGCAAATTCCCTTTTCAAATTTTTCCATCAGGGGGAACCCCATCTCCCGGCGCATATTCACATACCCCTCGCAGCAACGGCTGGCCAGGGCGCGGATTCTGCCAATATAGCCGGTGCGCTCCGTGACGCTGATCGCGTTGCGCGCGTCCAGCAGGTTGAAGGAGTGGGAACACTTCAAAACGTAGTCCCAGGCCGGCTGCACGAACCCCGCGTCCAGTATCCGTCCCGCCTCCGCCTCGTAGAGCGTGAAGAGCTGAAACAGCATCGCGGTGTCCGCGATCTCGAAGTTGTAGTGCGAGTACTCGACCTCGCTCTTCAGATGCACGTCGCCGTAGGAGACCTTTCCGCCCCAGTTCAGGTCGTAGACGTTTTCGAGCCCCTGAACGTACATGGCGATGCGCTCCAGCCCATAGGTGATCTCCGCCGGCACAAGGTCCATGTCCACTCCCCCGACCTGCTGGAAGTAGGTGAACTGGGTGATCTCCATTCCGTCGAGCCAAACCTCCCAACCCAGCCCCCAGGCGCCGATCGTCGGGTTCTCCCAGTCGTCCTCCACAAAGCGGATATCGTGTTCGGCGGGGTCGATGCCTAGCGCGACAAGGCTCCGGATGTAGAGATCCAGAATATTGGAGGGGGCGGGCTTGATGATGACCTGATATTGATAGTAATGCTGAAGGCGATTCGGATTTTCACCGTAACGCCCGTCCGTCGGACGCCGCGAGGGCTCGACGTAAGCGGCGCGCCACGGTTCCGGCCCCAGCACGCGAAGAGCCGTCGCCGGATTCATCGTCCCCGCCCCGACTTCGACGTCGTAAGGCTGCTGCGCGACGCATCCCTGCTCCGCCCAGAAACGCTCGAGTCTGAAATAAATATCCTGAAAATTCAACCTGTATGCCTCCCCCGACAAAGAAGAACATGAAAAAACGCAACAAGCGCATGAACGGTTTATTATATCTCAAAGTGAATTCAAGCAAAAAGCCTGAATAAAGAACACAGCCGATCGACACGGTTTGAAAAACTCGCCGGTCGCCTGGCCGAAATTAGAAGAGTTAAAGGACTATATCAACCAATGTCAACAACTTAAGCCTGTAATTGAGGGGTCAGGGGGTCCACGACCCCTTGCAGGGATTGGGACAGAGCTACAAAGGTTGATGAAGTTTATTTTAAGTTGTTGACATTGCTATCTCAACCCGTGTCTTAAAACACCGAAAGCGACAATTTTTCCAGAGTCGCCGCGTCCCCGTCGCCGCGCAGCGTAAAACGGACATTTTTGTCGTAAGCGATATTGAGCGGCCTTTTGCCGCCCAGCCTCACGAGGTCAGAGAGCCTCACCCTGGCGGACGGGCTCGTCCCGCCATCAACGTAAACGAGAACGTACAGTCCATCCATTTTTTCACCGTCCCCGGCGAGCGCGTTCAGCGATTCTCCAGACAGGACGAGGCCGGAAAGACGTCCGGAACCGGTCATTTCCTTCAGCGTGACCTCGCCCGCTCCGGGAACCGTTATCGCGCCATCGTATATCGTGATCGTCGACTCCGGGGAATCCTCTTCGTCCATATTTGGCTCGGAATCGCAGCAGAGCATTATGAGCCTTTGCGGCGCGCAGCTCATCCTCGGGGCGCCCATTATCGGGGAATACATGAAATTCCCGTCCCAGCCATCAGGGAGCGCGTTCGGCGTCAGAATTGTCTCTTCCACGATTTGGCCCTTTTCCACGCGCGACGCGACGAGCGCGGTTCTGCCCGACACGACACCGTACTTCAGGGATTCGTCCAGCAGCAGCCCATCGACGATTTTCTGGACGATACCGTTTTCGTTTTCGGCGCAGACCGCGTTTTTTTCGCTTCCCGCCTCATAGCCAAGCGCCAGGAGTTCGTTTCGCGAATCTTCGCCCGTCAGCCTGGCGGCTTTCAGAAGTTCCAGCTCCTGTATCTGCCTCGCGCCATAAAGGGTGTTGATCGCGTCGCGCTTTCGCGTCTCAGTTACGACCGCCACCGCCACGCCGAATCCATCGAAGTCCACTCGAACCGGTTCCTCCGGCCTGAGGCCGGAGATTTTGCCGATGACCCACAGGGGTTCCCCGCCCATGAGGCTCCCGAGGTTGATTCGGACCCTGCCCCGCGCCGGCTTCGCCGTTTCCCTTCCCGCCACGCGCAGCGAGTCGGCGGCGAGTTCCAGCGTCACGCTCTCGACCACGGGTCGCGACCATCGGGAGAGAATCGTCTCGACGGCGGTCGTCACGTCCTCCGCGTCCGGGTCGCTGGTCAGCCAGGCCGTCGTTCCGCCCCCGCGCTCCGCGAGCCTGTTTGTCAGGGTCGAGTTGGGAGCGGCGTCAATGCAGAGGACACTGATGCGCCTTCTGACGTCGCCGGCGGACTCCTTTTTCGCCAGCGCAAGGATTCGACCGGAGTCCGTCACCTCGGCGTCCGTTATCACGAGGAGCTGTCTCGCGATCTTTTCCCCCGGCGAAATTTTCGGGATCATCAGCATCCGCTCCAGCGCAACGCCGAGCTCCGTGCCTCCCGACGACCGGTTTTCCGTGACGAATTTTTCGGCTTTCCCGACGTTGCCGGGACTCGCCCGAAGCATCTTCTTCGAGAGGGGAAACACGTCATTATGAAAGAACGCGACGTTGAAATGATCGCCCTCCCCGAGATCCAACAAAAACTTTTTCACCGCCCAGTCCGCGGCCTGCCACTTTGCCCCTTCCATGGAACCGGAGTGATCGACCAGAAGAGATACCTCCCGATTCAACGCGCGAACGGCGTTTTCGCCTCGCGCGTTCGCGCCGGCGAGCAGCATGAAGTAAGTGTCGTCACCGTCGCGCTCCGCGTAAAGAATTCCGCCCAAAGAGCCCTCAATGTTCGGCCTCCATGAGAGCAGAAGATCTCTGTCCGGCGTCACCTTGCCCCTGCTCAGCGTCACGGCCGCGACGCCGTTTTCGTCCCTTACGGTGACCTCGTGGGTGGAAGATTTTATGTCCCGCGCGTCCGCTATCTCCAGCTTCATCGAAAACCGGTGTCCGGGATCGATGGCAAGAGCGAGAGGGTTGGAGTCGGCCCGTGTCGTTCCGGTTTCATCCTCCCTGACGAAGCGCGGCGGCACCGTCAGAGGGAACCTCAGCTCCCATCCCGATTCCACGGGTCCGGCGATCGCCACGAAGTCCACGAGAACTTCGACCTCCACGTCCGGCTCGATTCCCGTTATGGACATCGTGAAGACGTCCTCGGACTCGCGCGTTACAAGAGCCGCCTGCCTGCCCTCGCCGCGAGCCTCGTCATATTCGGCCCGGGCCTCGTCGCGTTCCCTCAGCGTGGTCCTTATCTCGACCTCACCAAACCGGACGACAGCCCCCTTC
>JAITPZ010000066.1 GCA_031289165.1 Synergistaceae bacterium | reverse complement strand
CTATCAGACCTGGTAATCCGGCAAGACGGCTTACATCCCGGAAAGGTACCGGATTATAGGGCGCGTACTGCACTTCCCCCTTTTCCAGAGCGGCCGCTCTGGAAGAAGCGTCCGGAATTATGCGGAAGATAATCTTATCCAGGTAAGGTTTTCCCTTATCCCAGTAATTTGGGTTTTTTTCGAGCACGATATACTCCCCCCTGCTCCACTCCCTGAAGATGAACGCTCCGGTGCCCACCGGAGCGTTGTTATAAGGGTTGTTGAGTATATCCGTGCCCTCGTAAAGGTGCCTGGGCAGTATAATGGAACCGACTCCGTTGATGACCGAAAGAACAGGGAGGGATGGCGTGGAAAGAGTCAGCACGACCGTATAAGCATCCGGGGTGTCCACTTTTTCCACGCTCTCAAAGAGGGTTTTGTTGCGGGGGTGTATCGTTTTCCAGACGTTTTCCAATGACCATTTCACATCCGCAGCGCTGAAAGGCTTGCCGTCGTGCCATGTCACGTCTTTGCGCAAATGAAAAGTAATATTCAGCCCGTCCGCTGAAACGTCCCAGCTTTCCGCCAATGCGGGTTTGGGCGTAAGGTCCCTGTCATAATAGACCAATCCGTCAAAAATATTGCCGGCCACTACCTGCGTGGGCTGAGCCATGTTTGTAACGGGGGTCAGGGTAACCGGTTCAGGCTGTAAAATAGCTGAAAGCGTCCCGCCAGGGCCTGGAACGGACCCCAAAGCCACACCCTGAAACATTGCCAGTAGAGCCATCTCGACAAAAAACCAACGTACGCTTTTACTCATGGTATGATTCATAATATCCTCCAAATACAATAATTAATATCAATTTAGTATAGTATAACCTACTCTCAACTTTCACGCTTGTCAAGTATTGGCGCAAATCTCGTTTCTCCCGGATCATATATGGAGCATTACACACAGGGCCATCACTGAAAAATTGACAGGCGGAAAAGTTTATAATACTATAACATAGCATATTGATAAGTTAAAATATATTTAGTAGTTGTCCGGGAGGAGTGTTTGTGTTTTCCGGGCTGGCGTCGATGCCTTGTTATGCGTATATGCGGGAAGTCCGGTCCCTGTCAGGAGCGGCCGGTGAATAGAGGAAAAATATGTCTCAGAGCATGTCCCGGAAGAAGGATCGTTTTGTTTGTCTGGCGGAGATAAAGGCGCTTTTTGTCTTTTTCGGCGACGTTTTTCTGCATTCGCTCTCCCGCGAAAAATGGAACCTTTGCCCCGCTTCTCTCACCGGGGCCTCGTCTTTGTGCGGTGCGTTGAGCAGCTTCGGCGAGCTTTCCGCGATCCTGAATTCCGCCTCCGATCGGGAATGGGACGAGTTCGACGCGGAATATCGCGACCTCTTTTCGGGAATCCGGCCTCCCTCCCCGGCGCTCTGGGAATCCTGCTACCGCTCGGAGGACGGGGAGCTTCTGAAAGCGACCCCGGGTTCCGACCGCCCGAACCTCATTCGCGGCAGGCTGCTGAACAGCGTGACGCTCGGGGTCGCGACGCGGTACCGCGAGGCGGGGCTTTCTGCGGACGAGGCGGAAGGACAGCCTCCGGATCATATCGGAACGGAATGTGTTTTTTTTGCGTGGCTCTGTGGAAAGGCCGAAAAAAATCCCGCGGGGAAACGTCCTGAACGCGTCTTTTTCGACCTCCACCTGCGCGGATTTGCCGCGGCGTTCAGCGTTGATCTTGAAAAACACGCGGCGGGGAGCGCCTTCAAAACTTTGGCGAGAGCGCTGCGCGAGGCGGTGGAATTCCTGTCCGACGCCCGGTGGATCGCCCCGAAAGAATACGCGATGGAAGATATGGAGCCCCCGGGCGGGCTGCGTTTTCTGACGGAGGAGGAGGCGCGGGAAAGGGCGAAGGAGCGACGGGTTCCGATCTGCGGGCTCAATAACTGCGGCGGCAGGTGCCCCCTGGTGGCCCGTGTCGTGGACGGCTGCGTTCTGGAACTTTGCCCTGGCGACGCCACGACCGGGCGATCGGACGCCCCTCCGATAAAAGCCTGTGCCAGAGGCTTCGCGTATCATCGCACCTTTTTGAGCGACGCGCGGCTGCGCTATCCGATGAAGCGAACGGGCGAGAGGGGAGAGGGCCGATTCACTCGAATTTCGTGGGACGAGGCGGCAGCGACGATCGCGGGCGAAATCAAACGCGTTCGGACGCGATACGGGCCTCAGTCGCGGTATGTGAACTACTCCACCGGAGTCGCTGGCGTCGCCAGGGGCGACTTTTTCGCCAGAAACCTTCTGGCTCTGGACGGCGGATTTCTGGACAGGTACAACGATTACAGCGCGGCCTGCACGTCCGTCGCCACGCCCTTCACCTACGGCACGGGAGAAACGGGGAACAGCGCGAGGGATCTCCTGAACTCCAGGCTGATCATCCTGTGGGGTCATAACCCGTTGGAGACCGTATTCGGCTCCTCGCTGAACTTTTATCTGACAGAGGCTAAAAAAAGAGGAATTGAGATCATCGCCGTCGACCCCCGCAGGAGCGACACTACAGCGGTGCTGGCGGATCGCTGGATCGGTCTGAGGCCGACGACTGACGGCGCCCTGATGGACGCCGCGGCATTCACCATTCTCAACGAGGGGCTGCAGGATCAGGCGTTCATGGATCGATTCTGCATCGGCTTCGATAGAGCGCACATGCCGCCCGGAATGGAAGACCGCGAGAACTATGGCGATTACGTGTTCGGAAAATACGACGGAACGCCGAAATCTCCCGAATGGGCGGAAAAAATTACGGGCGTGGACGCGGACACCATCGAATGGCTGGCGCGGAAGTACGCCAAAACGAAGCCCGCCGCCCTGCTGCAGGGCTACGGACCCCAACGGCACGGAAACGGGGAGCAGTTCGCGCGGAGCGGCACCCTGCTCGCCTGCCTCACGGGCAACGTCGGAATTTCGGGAGGGGCGGCCGGCGGATACGGTAAACTTCCGCTTCCCGCGCCGCCGGCCATCGCCTCCGTGCCCAATCCTTACAAAGGCGTGATTCCGGCCTTCCTGTGGACCGACGCCATCGTCAGGGGACCGGAGATGACCTCCCTCAGGGATGGGGTCAGGGGCGTGGAAAAGCTGGACGTCGGCGTCAAAATGATTTTCAACCTGGCCGGGAATGCCCTGATCAACCAGCATTCGGATGTCAACAGAACCGCGCGGATCCTGCGGGATACCGATCTGTGCGAGTTTATCGTCTGTTCCGACCTGTTTATGACGCCCAGCGCAAAATTTGCCGATATTCTGCTTCCCGGAACCTCGCTGTTTGAGGGAGAAAATATGGGGACGCCCTGGCGGGAGGGGGACTGTCTGCTGTACTGTGATCAGTCGACGACGCCTCTGTTCGAGTGCCGGTTCGAGTACGACTGGCTGTCGGACGTCGCGCGCGAGCTGGGCTGCTACGATGCCTTCACCCGAGGCGGGCAAAGCGTAAGAGGGCTTCTGGAGGAAGGTTACAGCAAAATTCGGGCCGCCAGGCCGGACATGCCCGATTTCGAGGCGTTTCGCAAAAGAGGCGCTCATTATTACGAGTCCCCTCGTTTTGTCGCGTTCGAGGCAAACGTCAGGGACTTCGAAAATCATCCCTTCCCCACGCCGAGCGGCAAAATCGAGATTTTCTCCCCGCGTCTGCACGCGCTGAACAATCCGTCAGAGATCCCGGCCATCCCCAAATACGTCCCCAGCTTTGAAGGTCCGGAGGATCCGCTGTTCACAAAATACCCGCTTCAGCTGATCGGATGGCACACGCGGCGAAGAACGCACTCGATACATGACAACAATCCCGCAATGGACCGACTCGAACCGCAAAAACTCTGGATTCACCCGGCGGACGCGGGCGACAGAAATATTCGGGAAAACGATCAGGTGGAAGTATTTAACGACAGAGGACGTATTCGAATACGGGCGCATCTGACGGATCGCATCGTTCGAGGCGTCCTCGCCATTCCGCAGGGCGGCTGGCACACGCTGGAGGCGGGCGTCGACGTTCGCGGCTGCATCAACACCCTCTCGACGGCAAGGCCGACGCCGCTGGCAAAGGGAAATCCACAACACAGCAACCTCGTGGAGGCGGTTCTCTTCAGCTCGCTCTGAAGCGAAGAAATACAGTAGTTTAACTTAAATTTATTGTAAGAGGCTAAAGTTTTCCCTGACAGTGAGCCGTTTTCAGCTATTCTGACTTCAGGCTTTTTACCTGAATTCACTGTATCCGAACGTCTCCCTTGCGTCATATGGTTTGATTTGTAAAAATTCAGCTTGTCAGGCCTCTGGTTTCAGGTCGGTACGGGCGCCTGTCCGGCGGTCACTCAGCGCCTGGGCGAACCTTCGTCTCTCAAAAACGCGCAAATTCTTTCGAGTCCCGTTTCAAGCATCGCCCGCGGGCAGGCAAGGTTCAGCCGGATACAGCCCTCGGAGTTGGACACGAACATATTGCCGCCTTCGAGCAGAACTCCTGCCTTTTCCGCGAACAACCGCGGCAGGAATACGTTGCGCCTGTCCTTCAAATAAGCGCCCACGTCCACCCACGCCAGGTAGGTCGCCTCGGCTGTGCGAAACCTGGCCTCGGGCAGGTGCTCCTTCAAATAAGACCGCGTGCGGGCAAAGTTTCCGTCGAGGTAGATTTTCAGCTGCTCCAGCCACTCGTCTCCGTGGGTATAGGCGGCCTGCGCGGCCGCGATGCTCAACGGGTTCTCGAAGTCGTAGTGGCGGGCTTTCCACGTCGCCCTCAGTCCTTCGTCGGAAATAATGATGTTGGACAGCATGAACCCCGCCAGGTTGAACGTCTTGCTGGGCGCCATGCAGGTGACCAGCCGGCTGTAGTCGGGGAAAAGTTTTGCCAGAGGAATGTGCCTTTTGCCGACGCGCAGCAGGTCGCAGTGAATCTCGTCCGATATGATCCACAAATTGTTCTCGATGCAGATATGTCCGAAGGTTTTCAGTTCTTCCTCCGTCCAGACCCGGCCCGTGGGGTTGTGGGGGCTGCAAAAAACGCACAGGACGGTCTTTTCGTCCGCCGCCTTTTTTCGCAGGTCATCGAAATCCATCGTGTAGTGGCCATCGTCGTTTCGCAGGTCGGAACAGACCAGTTTCCGCCTGTTGAAATCCGCCGCGTGCTTGAAATAGGCATAGGAGGGAGTCATAATCAAAACCTTTTCGTCGCGTTTGCAGATATGGCCCACAAGCTCGAAAAGCGCGGGAATGATCCCCGGCGACGTGACGAGTTTTTCCCTGTCGAATCGCCAGTCGTAATGCCGCTGCGTCCAGCTCGCAAAGGCATTGCAGTATTCCGGATCGAATATCTTCGTATAGCCGAATATTCTCCTGTCCAGCCTCTTCCTGAGGGCGTCCGTTATCACGTCCGGAACGGCAAACTCCATATCGGCCACCCACATGCGGGTGAGTTCATCGTCCTTACAGGGAAATTCAATGGCCTCATCGTGGAAGATATACTGCCGAAACCCTTCCACGTTCATGGCGTTGGTGCCGCTGCGGTCGATAACTTCATCAAAGTCATACTGCATTTCATGACACGCTCCTTTACGTGACGTTACCCGCAAAAAAGCTCCTGCGGGACAAACAATATTGACAACCTCGGATAAGCGGGATATCATCCTGATTATTTAAATCTTATTAAGTTGATATTATATATTATATTTGAGAGGAGGCAATTATCCTGGCGAGAGTGGCGTACCGGAATTTTTCGACTGATTCTGTTCGGGCAATGTGTAGGAATATGCGCGTGGAAACCGGATCTCCGCCAGGTATGGCCGGCTTTCGTTTCTGAGTCGTGCGCGTCCGTGCCTGGCGGGGATCCTCGTTTGAGGATCCTTTTTTTATTGTTCGAAAGGGAATGAGCGATGTGCTGAACGGAGATTTGATTGAAGAAGAATATGGTTTTCTGGGCGATGAAATTTTTCTCAACGTTTCGTTTGTGGTCATGCCGCCGCGCAGAGTTCAGGAGGCTTATCGCGGTTTTATGGACGATTACGTCAGAAACTTCGGGGAGGATGTCGTTCAGCGCGGGTGGGCGATCGTCGACGAGGCCAGACCCAAAATAGCGAACCTCATCAACGCGCGAAACCCGGGTGAAATCGCTTTCGTCAAAAACACCTGCGAGGGAATGTCCATCCTTGCCGACGGCTGCCCGCTGGAAGAGGGGAGCGAAGTGCTCATCGCCGATCAGGAGCACCAGTCGACCCTGTTCCCGTGGATCAACCAGCGCCGTCGGGGCGTCGTTCTCAACGTGACGAAAAGCGTGAACGGCGAGATTCCGATTGAAAGCGTGATCGCCGGCATGAACGAGCGGACTCGCGTGCTGGTTATCTCGTCGGCGCAGTTCAGCACGGGTTTCATGAGTGACCTCCATTCTCTCGGCGCGGAGTGCCGCAGGAGAAATATCGTGTTCGCCGTGGACGCCATACAGACCCTGGGCAGGATCGGGCTCGACGTTCAGGAAATGAACATCGACTGGCTGGCCGCCGGAGGGAACAAGGGGCTGCTGGGCACGCTGGGGGCCGGTTTCGTCTATTGCGGCGACAGGATCGTGAAGGACATCGTTCCCCCATACGCCGCATATCAGAGCACGGTGAGTCACGTAACGCCCCCTGCCATAACCAC
>JAITPZ010000053.1 GCA_031289165.1 Synergistaceae bacterium | reverse complement strand
GTCCGCGCGGCCCTCAGAAGGTTGCGCGCACGGGAGTAATACCCGAGTCCCTCCCAGAGTTTTTCAACCTCCGCCTCGTCCGCCGCCGCGAGAGAGGGCAGGTCGGGAAAGCGTGCCATCCAGCGTTCGAAGTACGGCAGCACCGTCTCGACCTGCGTCTGCTGGAGCATGAACTCCGAGACCATCACCTCATAGGGATCGTAAGTCCTGCGCCAGGGAAGATCGCGGGCGTTTTTATCGAACCATTCGAGCAGAAGTTCGGCGGCGTACGGCATTCGGTCAGGGTGTTTTACAAAATGCCGCTCGGTGCTCCGTGGTCCTGCGGCGTTCGTCGTCCAGGGCGAGTCCCGGAAGCGTCGCGTTCGGGTAGCGGTTCGTGTATCCCCTTTTTGCCGGAAAAAAGCGCGTCAGGGGTGGAGACTGTCAGGGATTTCCCGAACCGCCGGGGACGCGGGAGAAAATAGAGGGACCCGTTATCGATAAGGTCGATAAGATATTTTGTCTTATTGACGTACAGATAACCTTCCTCTCTCAGTTTATCGAACGTCTGGATGCCTGTCGGCAGTCTGGTTAAATCGCCCATACAGTTTCCCTCCATGCCGTGAAAGTCAGGAGTTTCTCGTTTACGACTCAAAAATCAGCGTTTCCAGAAGCGTTTCAGGGCCTCCAGAGGGCGCGCCTCGGGGTTTTCGACCCTTCCCGCGCCAAAACAGGCGGTTACCGTGGCCCCGATGTCGGAAAGCGTTCGACGTTCGCCCAGCTCGATTCCTTCGATCCGAGAAGCGTGAAGCAACGGAGCGTAAAGCAGCAGCGGAACCCTCTCCCGCGTGTGGCGGCTGTGTCCAGCGCCGGGGTCGTTGCCGTGGTCCGCCATGACCAGCAGAACGTCGTCGGGGGTCGTGCGCTCCATAATGCGTCCGATCCACAGGTCGGCCGCCTCGAGCTGCCGGACGTAATCCTCCGCGTCCTCCCGATGCCCCGCCAGGTCCGTGCCCTGCACGTTGGTGCAGATAAAACCCCGATCGAGCGTCTCGAACGCGCCCAGAGTCATGCATAGAACCTCGTCGGTGTCTATCCAGGGGACGGAGCGGCCCCGATAGTTTTCCACGATATCGGCGACCTTTCCGAACAGAAACACGGGCACGCCGCGCTCCGTCAGCAGGAAGGGCGCCTGCCCCGACGGGTCCACTCCGGAGCCCATGGGAACACAGCGATAACCGTCACCGTACAGGCCGCTGCGCGGAGAGCTGACGCCGATGTACCCGTCCCTCTCCTCCGTGGACGCAACGATGCGGTCCATGCCGACGGAGGGATTGCCGCAACAGATGACGCGCGACACCTCCACGACGTCCCGCACGATCCTGCCGATTTTGAGAACCCTCTCGAACGCGACGGCGGAAAGCGCCCCCAGAACGTTGTAGTTCTGCCCGGGATCGGCCTCGAGGTTGTCCGCGACCACGACGCAACCGTCCACCACCAGAAGGTGAAGCGCGCCTCCCGCACCGCGAAATCCGACCTCGTGCCCCGCCTTTCGCAAAGCCCCGGCCACCTCGTCCGCGACGGAGGCGAACGGAATCTCCTTCGGATGAGGCGGCCGCGTTCCCATAATTTCCTGGTGTCCCCAGAAGCTGTCTGCTCCCTGGTGCATAAGTGAACATCTGCCCCACGCCGCGGAGGGGGAAAAACACATGTTTGCGCTCTCCCTTCCGAACGCGTTCATGAGCCCCAGACGCTCCAGGTTCGGCAGATACAGGCCGGGGCGGACCTTGAACAGGGAAGCCAGAGTATTCGCCCCGGTGTCCTGCGGGCGGACCTCCGCCACGTCCTCCATAGCCCCGATACCGAACCCGTCGAGGACAACGACGAGGAAACGCCCCGTCATCTTCCCCCCTGTCGTCTTTTTTGTCATGGCTCCTCGCGCCTGGGGGGCCTCAGCCCAGGGCGTCGATGCAGCGCCGCATCATATCGACCATTCTTTCCGAGTCATCGGGCCTGCCGCATCGGTTCCGCGTCAGTCTCTCCACGACCCCGCGAAAGATGCCCGCGAGCTCCTCCCCTTCGCTGCTCAGTATCCCCCTGCCGACGTGATAGCGGCCCGTCTTTATCAGGCCGAGAAGGATCCTGCCGCTCAGTTGAAGGATGAAGCAGTCCGGCTGCAGATCTGCCGTCAGCTCCTGCGCCTGAAGGATCTGAAAGGCCCCTCCCTCGCTGCTCAGAATCTCGAGGACCTTGTTTTTCAGGGTCTCCAGGGCGTAAGAGGGTCCCTCCGTGCGTTCCATGTCCGCAAAGATCCCGATGGCGCGCCGAACCGCAAACTCAACGACGCGTCGTTTCTCCGACTCGTCGATCGGAATGGGCTCGGTCTCGATCAGGATCGCGTTTTCGGTCGCAGGCTCTTTGATCGCGGGCTCAGGCGCCCTCTCCGGAATATTTTCTTCCGGGGCCTCCCGCGGAATCTCCAACTCTTCCGGAATTTTTTCCGGGCTCTCCATCCCGATCTTCCGGCGGGTCAGAGTGAGGTACGAAAGACACACGCCCGCCGCCATCGCGCAGGCCCGCATGACGGTGACGTTCGGCGGAACGGCAAAGAGGAAGAAAGCGCTCAGGAAAAACGAACACGCGCCCGCCGCCGTGGTCAGAAGCGCGGCGAACGCGGAAAATATCCCGCGTTTCATGGGGCGACGCAACCCCGCAAAGCGGAGCAGCGGAGCCCAGAGACACGACAGGCCCATGAGGGCAAATCCGTTGCCCAGTGGGCCCAGAATCGCTTCCCACTCTCCGGGGAACAGTACCGTGTCGAAGGGGTTTGCGAAGAACAGGGAGGTTACCAGGTCCCCGAGCGCCATCAGGGTAAAGGCGGCGAGGTAGAAGGCCAGCAGTCCGGAGACGGCCGGGACGTCGTCGATCTCCTCGTCGATTTTGGGCCGCGACGGTTCGGGCGTGGGAGCATTTTCCCCTTCCCCGGCGGGAAACGGTCCTTCCTCCCTGTCGCGTTCCTCGGCGTCCCATTCCCGCTCCGGGGCAAAAATCGGGGGATCGTCCTCCATGTTGGAGTAATAACGGGGAAGGGACACCACGTTTTCAGAGGAATCGATGGTGTCCAGCGCCTGATTGAGAAGGGTATAGACCCCCTCGAAGCCCATCGAAGCAACGCCCGCGGCGTCCTTTGCCGCAGGTTCCAAAAGCGTTTCCGCAACCGCCGCGGGCTGCATTTCGGACAACATCTCCCCCGTCTGAGGTTCTTCCAGTCGAGATTCCTCCAGCTGAAGCTCTTCCGGCGGAGATTCTTCCGATTGAGATTCCTTCCAGGATCCTTCGAGTTGGGAGTCCTCCGGCAGGGACTCTTCGTGCGAGTCCACGGGTAAAACGGGAAAAACATCCTCCCCTTCCACCCCCGGGGGCGATTTTCCGCGCGTCCTTTTCCGTATCAGGAGAAGCGCGCACAGCAGGAAAGCGACGGCCCCCGCGCATGCCGCGTACAGAAGGGGCGCCGGCAGTATTTCCAAAAGGGCCGGAATTTCTTCGATGTACGACAATACCGGTGTCCGCTCGACGGGTTTCGATGTGCTCGGGGGTTCTTCCCGCGTAGATTCGGGAAGCGCGGCGACGGTCGCATCGGAGGAAACGACGGGGGAAAGCTCCGTGACGACCTCGGGCAGCGGCGGAAGCGCCGACGCACCGAACACGGGCCGCGGAGTGAGGCTCAACGAAGCCACCCACTGGTTGACGATGGTTTCGAACTGTTGTTTCCAGTACTTTTCATGCTCAGGAAGATATCGGATCAGCACAAGGACCAGTTTTTCTCCGTGAAAGAGGGCGACGGACCGATATCGCATCTCAGAGGGGCCGGTCTCCCACATGGTTATGGAGATATTCTCCAGCTCCGTGTTCAGGATGTCCCTTCCCGCCCGTCGGACTTGCCCGTAACGGGCGTTCAGCAACCCCGCCACCAGTGGCTCCTCCGAGTCCACCAGCAGCTCGGGCGGCAGGGTGAAAGCCATTCCCGACCCGTCGGAACTCCACATCGAAAAGACCTGCAGGACGACTCCTCTGTCGGCGGAGGCCCCTTCGGGTTTGGCGCACAAAACCTGCTGTACGTTGAGAATGCGTCCGGCGGTCTCCGACTCGGGGCGTTGTTCCGGAAGGTCGTCCTTCGAGATGACCATCCACCCGGAGGGAAGGGAGAGCAGCCCCGCGTTGTCCGTGGGGATCGAAGTCCAGCCCGTCCACGCTTCCGGCTCGCTCGCGTGACCGGAAAGCGTGTAACGCTCAGGGGCGGCGGACGCCCCTGAAGGTACGAAGAAGAAGCCAAAAAAGAGGGCGATTAACAAAATACAAAAACGCGCGGCCCTCCTGAATGGATGCGTATATGGAAAAATATATGGAAAACCCTTTCTGTTCATACTTTTTGTTCGCCGTCTCCCCGTTGAAATGACAGAGTGTAAAACCGTTTCGCGTAAAGCATGGTCTCATTATATGCCATTTTGACGGACAGGGCTTTCGTCAGCGGGTTCCGTATGAAGGGTGATCAGCGCGCCGCTGCCCAGCGGGCCGTTCAGCCTTTTTTCCAGAGCGGTCGCGATGTCGTGGGCGTTGCGGAGGCTCATTCCGCCGTCCAGAACGATGTGGGCCTCGAGCGCGGAGTAAAAGCCGATTCTGCGGGTTCTTATCTTGTGGATGTCGCAGATCTCCGGGAACTCGAGCGCCATCCTGCGAATGCGCTCCACCTGCGATGGGGCGAGGGAAGTATCGAGAACCTCCCGGATGCTGTTCCAGAAAATCGACACGGCGGCGTAGAGAATGAAGAAGCTGACGATGACGGCCGCGACGGGGTCCAGAACCGTCCATTTTTCTCCGCCAAGGATGCTTCCCCCGATTCCCAGCAGCGCGCCGCAGGAGGAAAACGCGTCCGATCGGTGATGCCACGCGTTAGCCCGGAGCGAAGGGCTGTTCAGCCTCCGTCCCTCCGCCTGAGTGTACTGGTACAGGGCCTCCTTGAGGAGAATCGAAGACAGGGCCGCCCACAGGGCGACCTGCCCCGGCTCGGGAAGCGTCTCTCCCCGTACGACCCGGAAAATGCTGCCAAGTCCTCCGAGCAGGATTCCCGCCCCCACCGTCAGGAGAACGAGGCCGCAGAAGGCCGCCACAAGGGTCTCGACCCTGCCGTGTCCGTAGGCGTGTTCCTCGTCCGCCGGCCTGTTCGTGTAGCGCAGCCCCAGGAGAACGGCAAAATCCGTCAGCAGGTCCGAGAGGGAGTGCGTGGCGTCCGCGATCATGGCCCCGCTGTGTCCCAGCACGCCGGCCACGCATTTTCCGACCGCCAGGAGCACGTTGACCCACAGGCCGATCAGCGTCACCATTGCCGCCCGTCGGCCACTTCCGTCAAAATTCATATCCGTACCGAATGTCATGGAGTCCCCTCCCGTAAAATATGACTGACGCCGTGGTTCGATATGCCCTGTTTATTATCTCTAA